>CAXAVQ010000356.1:0-2974 GCA_963971985.1 uncultured bacterium | reverse complement strand
AGTGGCAGTGTGGCGCGGGCCCGCAACTATGCTGGATGGATGCTCACGAGTGGATGCCCATACCCAGGACCATATTCCATGGGTGCGGCAGTCACCGTTGCCGATGGGGAAGTGACTCTCATTGACTGCACGGTATCCGGGTGTGGTGCTGGTTACGGACTGGCCGCTGCGATTACCGGAAACGGTCAGCTTCGGATTCGCAACCTCCGACTGCTCGATGACCAACTCTCCAATGGATGTCAACAGAATCGCTCGCAGGTGTACGCAGGCGGTGTTGATTCCATTCTTGCTCGAGCGGCGGAGTTGGATATGACCGAAGTCACGCTCGCACCAACCTCAAACACCACTCCGTTCGGCGGCCTGCTCGGGGGTAACACGAAAGTCCAGATTCTGCGAAGCGAAATCGATTTTGCTGCCCGCGGGTCGAGTGGCACCGGCATAGGATCTGGCCGGATATCCGTTCGTGGATTTGAGTCCGAATCGTCGCTGCTTCTCAGATTGAGTGAGATTCGCTCCCCGCACTCGCTCATCAACAACTGCACCGTGACATCAGGCCAACCGACAGGAGTCCGCTTCTATCCGCAGCCTCGTCCTCCTGTTGAGCAGCGACTCACCGTGAGTAACTCAATCGTGCTCGCGGTTCTGTTCGCCTATGAACAACTCCTACCGCTATCGGAGGCATTCAACAGTATCTACCTGACCTCGAACTTCACGACGCGTATCGATGAGATCAGACCACTCCAATCAGAGTTGCAGGATCTCTTTATCGATCTCCGAGGTCCCGACGGTGACACATACACACCCGACGGCGACTACCGCCTCGCACCCGGCTCACCTGCAATCGACTCCGGCTCGAACAAACTTGTCGAGTCCGACCTCAACCTCCTCGGAAACGATCGGATCATCAACGGCGTGGTCGATCGGGGTGCGTACGAGACCGTCAACTTCTGCGATGGCGATGTGACCGGCGACGGTGTGATCAACCTCGCCGACCTCAACCTCATCCTCGCCAACTACGGGCAATCCGGTGTCCCCGGCGACGCCAACGGCGATGGCGCCGTTGATATGATCGACCTCAACTACGTGCTCGCCGTCTTCGGAAAAGACTGCTCGCCGCCCTGACCGCGACTGGGACCCCGACTGGGCCGAAGCCTTCAAAGCCACCGGCGCAGGCCAGCTCACCACCGAAGAAGCCGAAGCCGCGAAGCGCGAGGAAGTGGAGCAGAAGATTCTGGGGAACCTGCTGCGCCTGAACGGGGAGCGGGCCGGAGATTAGGAGCCTGCATTTTTTCATTTCCACCCCTTGCACCGCCCCTGCCCGAAGGTATCCTCCGGGCTGATGACGACCGCCTGCTGAAACATCCCGCGCCGCGCAGCCGACCAAACACTGGTCCTGCGCGCTCCGTGCGCCCGTCGGGCTCGACTGGACCCGACCGATGCGCACCGCTCCCGCGCGGGATGTTCACCCCGACCCTCCAGATGACCGCTTGTCTGTCCGGCGTGCCGCTCGCGCGCCCAGGGTTGTCCTTCACATGTCCGGAAAATCACGACACGACCGGCGCGCGAGCGCCGGCTTCACCTGCATCCGCTGTCGCAGCATCATCGACCCGACGCGCTACGGCACGCGCCATCGCAACCACTGCCCGCTCTGCCTCTGGTCACGCCACCTCGACGAGGAACCCGGCGACCGACGCTGCGCCTGCCGCTCCCCCATGGAACCGGTGGGCATCGAGGTCCGCCAGGACGGCGAGTGGGCCATCATCCACCGCTGCACCGGCTGTTCGACGCTGCGCACCAACCGCATCGCCGGCGACGACTCCGAACTCGCCCTCCTCGGCCTCGCGCTGCGACCGCTCAGCCGCCCGCCGTTCCCGCTCGATGCGCTGCCCGGGACGATCTGGTGAAGCGTCTGTCTCTTGTTCGGCAGCGCTTACCCGGAGTGAACATTTCGTCTCTGGACGCGTCCGTCCCTGGTGTTCGTGCGCGCTTCTCTCTTTTTTTTGAAGAACTTCAGAACTCTTCGCCTGGCAGCGCATCAGACAGGTTTGTTGGGGGCCGACTCGTGGGGGCCCCCAACCGGTCGATCCGGCCGGATCCGGACTATCCAGCGTGAGGAGGATGTATCCATGATCGGTACACGGTTCGCAGTCAAGGCCGCGTCGGCCGGGTTTCTGTCAGTTGTCGCATCAACGTTCGTGCTGTTCCAAACCCAGGACGCGTTGGGCTTCTGGGCATCCAGCGAGGTCGGCTCCGGCCGCGGCACGTGCGCGCCGCAAGGCAACGCCGCGGCGCTGCCGTTCGCGGAGGTCGTCAAGTACACCGCGTGGGACGGTCTGGAACCGACCCGGATTGTTTACATCGACGCTTCGGCACCGCTCGGAGGCGACGGCAGCAACTGGAACAGCGCGTACCAGTCGCTGCACGATGCCCTCAACGCGGAGTCGTTCGATAACGACGTCGTCGAGATCCGCGTGGCCGGCGGAACCTATCGCACTGATCGTGTCAACGGCGTGGACACGCTGGATCCGAACTTGGGTTTCGAGTCACCCGGTTTGGTCGGTTCGTTCCCCGATGTCACAGGTCTGAAGCGCATCGCCGGCGGTTTCGCCGGTCGTGGGGCTCCAAATCCGGACGAGCGAGACATCGAGCTATACCCAACGGTGTTCACCGGTGATCTGCTCGGCGACGATACTCCGGAATTCGGCAACTATGCCGACAATACGAAGATCATGTTCTCCCCTCGCCTGACGGAACTCGACGGGTTGACCATCGAGCACGGCCGGATCGCAGTGCTCGTCGGGCAGATTCTCACCGACTGCACCGTCCGCCGGTGCTACGCGAGCGCTGAAGGTCAATCATTGGACGAGCGATTCATTTCGCCAGTAACGCTGGCCCAAGCCCGCGTCGTCGGGTCACGTTTTCTGTTCAACAAGGGCGAATCGCTCGGTGGTGCGGTGAGGCCGGTCGGTGTCAC
>CAXAVQ010000355.1:0-2975 GCA_963971985.1 uncultured bacterium | reverse complement strand
CAGATGCGGGCGATCGTCTACCAGAAACTGCTCCCGACGCTGAAGCCGGAGGTGGCTCGTGTGCCGGGCCTGGAGATCCTCATCAACACCGCCGCGGTGAGCAAGTACATCGCCGAGGGTCGTGAGAACGAGCTCGGTGACATCATCAAGAGCCAGGAGTCGCGCCAGATGGGCATGATCGACTTCAACGGCTCGCTGGTGAAGCTGGTCGAGAGCGAGTTCATCCACATGCGCGTGGCGATGGAGTCCACGCCGAACGCGGACGAACTCAAGATGCGCCTGAAGGGAATCAGCTAAACTGCCCTTCGTTCCGCCCCGCTCGAGCGGGGCGGGCTTTTCGTTCGCTGGCGGAAACTCGCCCGCGTAGAGACACCTTCAATCGGACGCAAGCCGCTTCGGCGCGTCCTCATCGGCGACTCGACCGGTCGCCCAACGAGTTCTGGACCAGCCTATGACGGACCCGTCGCTGAATGCCCTCTCCACGCTCGCTGCCGGGCTGATCCTCGTGTCGTGGTGGAAACCCGTCCTCGTCGTCGCGGCGGTTGCCGGATGGGCGTGGGTGATCTCCACGATCTACGACAAGGACGCCGCCCGCTGGTACTTCAAGCGTCAGGCCTGGAACGTGGGCCACCTGCTCGCGGGCCTCGTCGCGGTGGCGATCGTGCTCGCGGCTCCGCTGTCGTTCTTCATCACCTTCCCGATCATGCTGGTGGTGCTGGCACTGGACCTGGGAATCTACGCCTTCCTGCGCAACCGCGACAGACGCGTGCCCGCCAAGCACCGCTGGTCGCTGGACATGGACAAGATGGCCGAGTCTCGGGCCGCCAAGAAGGCCACCAAGACCGCGAAGGGCATCACGATGACCTTCGAGTCGCCGGGCGGCAAGGTCCCCGCGCCCCAGCCTGAAACACCCCAATACGCGGTGCGTGTCGCCGCCGAGAGCCTGCTCAACGCGACGATCGAACTCCGAGGCTCACAGCTCGACATCGTCCCGATCCGCAAGGATGCGTACGGTGCGACCTGCCTGGTCGACGGGCTGCGCACCCCGATCGAACAGATGCCCGCGCAGCAGGCGGTCGCGGTGATCGATTTCTTCAAGGCCGCAGCCGGGCTTGACCTCGAGGACCGGCGTCGCAAACTCAGCGGCACGATGAAGTTCGGTGTCGGCCAGACCGCGACGCACGACGCGCGCGTGACCACCAAGGGTACTTCTTCGGGGCTCACGATGAGCGTGCTCATCAACCCGGAATCGCAGGTTCAGCGCCGCGTCGACGAACTCGGCCTGTTCCCGAACCAGATCGAAGAGCTCAGGAAGATCATCGAAGATGGCACGGGCGTGGTGCTCCTCGCCGCGCCGCCGGATAGCGGTCGCACCAGCACGATGTACGCGATGGTCCGGGCCCACGACGCGTACACCTCGAACGTGCAGACGATCGAACTCGAGCCGCAGGCCCCGATCGAGGGCGTCCGGCTCAACCAGTTCGACCCGCAGGCGGACGGCGCAGAGTTCTCAACGCTCGTCCGCTCGATCCTGCGTCGCGACCCGGACGTGGTCGCCATCTCTGAACTGCCCGATGATGAGACCGCCAAGACCATCGCCCGCGCGGACCACGAGCACACCCGGACCTACCTGAGCCTGCGCGCCGACTCGGCGCTCGCGGCGATCCAGATGTTCTGCCGCGCGGTGGGCGACCAGGAACTCGCGGCGAAGGCGCTGCGCGGGGTGGTGGCTCATCGCATGCTCCGTCGCCTGTCGGAGAACGCGAAAATCCCGTTCCAGCCCACCCCGGACATGCTCAAGAAGCTCGGGTTGCCCCCCGAAGTCAAGACGCTGTACCGGACCGAGGGCAAGGTGCTCATCAAGGACAAACTCGAGCCGGATCCGGTTTCCGGCGGCACGGGCTACTTCGGTCAGGTCGGCGCGTTCGCGGTGCATTTCATCGACGACGAGGCGCGCAAACTGATCGCCGCCAACGACATCTCCGGCCTGCGGGCTTTGTTCCGTCAGCGCAAGCAGCCGAGCATCAACACCGCCGCGATGCAGCTCGTCGTCAAGGGCGACACGAGCGTCGAAGAGGTGCTCCGTGTGCTTCACAACCAGTCCAAGGGGTCCGGTTCGTCCGAACGCCAGTCCCCCGCTCCGGCCACGGCCTGAGCCCGAATCCGTTCATTCCCTCCCTCGCTGCACGGGTCCGGCCGACCGGACCAACGCACAGGACCGTCCGACATGATTCTTAACGTTCTGACCATCGCGATCATGCTTGTGATCACCGGCCTCTGGTGCACCAGCCAGAAGGGTCGTGGCTTCTTCAGTTCCTTCCTCTGCATGGTGTGCGTCATCGCAGCCGGTGCCATCGCCTTCGGCGTGTGGGAACCGATGACCATGCTCATCCTTGAGAACGCCGGCGATGCCGGCAACGGTCTCGTGGAGCGGATCGCCCCCACCGCAGCGCTGCTGCTGCCGTTCTGCATCGCTCTGGCGATCCTGCGGTTCTCCGTGGACGCGTTTGTCGGCAAGAACGTCGACTTCGACGACGCCACGAACTTCATCGGGGGCATGGTGTGCGGCGTGATTTCAGCCGCCGTCACCACCGGGACGGTCATCGTCGCGCTGAACTTCCTCGGCGTCGGCAACAAGCTGATGGGCCACGAGTACATCGAGAACGAGTCCGGCAACCTGGTCTACGCCTCGAGCCTCTGGGTCCCGGTCGACAAGATAACCGTCGCGATGTACGAGAGGCTCAGCACCGCGGGGTTCGCATCGTCGACGCCGATGGCCCAGTACGCCCCGGACCTGCACGAACAGGCGGCACTCAGCCGCGCGGTCTTCGAGACCGAGAAGGACAACAAGACCTTCGTGGGGCGTGCTTCGCTCGATCCGGGCGATGGCACGTTCCAGATCAAGGGACGCATGACGACCGCTGGTGACCTGAGCGACCTGCTCAGCGATCGCTGGTTCCCTAATCGTTCGCACA
>CAXAVQ010000354.1:0-2977 GCA_963971985.1 uncultured bacterium | reverse complement strand
GGGCGTGGTGGGTGATCGGGCAAGAACAGTTGGAGAAGGCCACTCCGGACGTCGCGGGTCCCTTCGGCGCAGATCCCGATACGGCGGCGAGTGATACTCCGCCGGATCTGTCGGAAGAAACCCGTGTGTTGCTCTCTCTTGTCGAGAACGTCGCGAAGATCGAACACTGTGACTTTGGGGCGGCGGCACCGGTCGGCGTGGACGCCATCCTGTTCACCAACGGTCACCTGGAACCGGCCGAAAGATCGGGCGCGGCGCTTCTTCACGATGCAAGGATCCTGCTCGCTGAGGGCAACAGCGGGAGCGCCGCCAATCGCGTCCTCGCGAGCCTGCGCCTCGGCGAACACTTGGCGCGAGACCGGAACGAGGCTTCTCACGCCGTAGCCGTGCGGATGACCGGTCGATGCGAGGCCTTCATCGCCGCATCCGGATCGGAGTTCTCCGACGAGGATCGGAAGACAATCTCCCGAGCGTTCGACCGCTTCGAAGAGCGCGACCCGCTCTACTTCGCGGATTCGATTCGACGCGAAGCACTTGAATCCGAGCGGTTCCTTCTGGCGGAGACGGACGGCGGCATGTTCGATCCCGAAGCCGATCTCGAAGAACCGACTCACCAGACGGTCGCGCGAGCGATGGAAGAGCACGGCTCCGCCGGTCTTGCGCGTGCGGCGATCCGGCGTGACATCGTGCTGATGAGGAAGCTTAGCGAGGCGTACGCCGGCCTCGTTGACGAGATGAGCGACGATTCTCGATTCGATGCCCTGCGCGATCGCGCGCGGAACGGCGATTTCGGCCCCTTCGCCCGCACGACCTTTTCGCTGCTCCAAGACCAGCGTGCTCAGGACATGCGGGCCCGGAGGGGTCTGAATCAGCTCCGCGCCTGGGCCAACGGCGAAACCGAAACCCTTGAACTCCCCGAGGAGGAGGAACAATGAAATCCATCGTGCTTGCTCTCACTGTGCTGACCGCCCCGCTGCCAGCCATCGCTGACGAACCGGTCGAGCGGGAGGTGGTGCCCACTTCGGAGAACGCTGCCTTCATGTATTGGGCCGGCTGGTACTGGATCGCAGAACACGGGCGAACCCTCTCGGACCTGTACTACACCGAAGACGGTCTCTTCGTGCCGGAGAAACAGACCGAAGAGGAAGTCTCTGCTGCCCTCCGACATGCTTCTCAAGCTGTCGAGGTCGTCATACGGGCCTCGAAGATGGAGCATTGCGACTTCGGGAGCCGACCGGAGCGTGCACTTGACGAGGATCGAGAGCCGTCGGACTTCTACCTGAACGTGGCCCGTGAGACGAGCAGGATCGTCGCGCTCGATGCGGGTCGTCACCTCGAACGAAACTGGACCGAAGAGGGGACCGAACGCCTCGCGGCCCTGGTCCGTCTGGCCGAGCACATCGGGCGCGCCGAGATGCCAACGCCGTCCCTCGTCAGCATCTCGATCTTCGACACCGCAGCCCGACACGTCGAACTGTTTCAGGACAAGTTTTCAGAGGAAGACCGTCGCGTCCTTGCCGAGGCGCTCGACCGATTGCCGGACGAAGATCCATTCCGGCTCCTCGCCGGAGTCCGAACGGACGCAGCGATCAGCGCGCAGCGCCTGGCGAACCAGATCCGGACGCGCGACGTGAGCGACTGGACGCTCGAAGGAACCGGCCTGGACGGCGCACTGGCATCCGTGAAGGCCGAGTCCGAGAGCGCGCTGGGCAACACCCGCACCGCGCGCCTCGCACGCGCCCGGTTGATCCGCGACGCGATGCGCATCGCCGAGGTCGGCGAGAAGTACGCTGAGGTGTGGGGCAACCCCGCTGCTATCGACGCGATGTATGACGAACTGGAAGCCGGAGACTACGGGGTCTTCGCCCGGAGCATGGCGGGCGTCTACGGGAAGTTGTCGCAGGTGGACACCGAGGCCAGAGCCAAACTCAACGCCCTCCGCGCCTGGGCCAGCGGCGAAACCGAAACGTTGGAGCTGCCTGAACGAAACCGCCGCTAAACTCCGCCCATGCCACGACTCTCCGGCAAAGTCTGCCTCGTCACCGGCGCCGCCCGCGGCATCGGGCTCGCCATCGGCCGCGCGTTCCACGCCGAGGGGGCCGTCGTCATCCTCACCGACATCGATGAGGACACGCTCCACACCAGCGCCTCGAGTTTCGAGGATCGCTGCAAAGCGCACCGGCTCGATGTCCGCGAGGAAGCCGACTGGCAGCGCGTGATCGACGGTGTCCTCGCGTCGCATACGCGTCTCGATGTTCTCGTCAACAACGCTGGCATCACCGGCTTCGACCCACCGAGCGGCCCGCACGACCCGGAGCACGAGTCGCTCGACGCGTGGCGCGACGTGCACCGGACGAACCTCGACGGCGTGTTCCTCGGCTGCAAGCACGCCATCCGTGCGATGCGCACCAACCCGGGCAGCGACGCCGGCACCGGTTCAATCATCAACATCTCCTCGCGCTCGGGCGTGGTCGGCATCCCGCGTGCCGCGGCGTACGCCTCGAGCAAAGCCGCGGTGCGTCACCACACCAAGTCGGTCGCGCTGTACTGCGCCGAGGAGGGCCTGAAGATCCGCTGCAACAGCATCCAGCCCGCCGCGATCCTGACGCCGATGTGGGACGCGATGCTCGGCACCGGCCCGGATCGCGAGCAGCGCCTCGCCGAATACGCCCGCTCCGCCCCGCTCAACCGTTTCGGCACGCCCGAGGAGGTCGCATCGCTTGCGGTGCACCTCGCCAGCGACGAATCGGCCTACACGACCGGCGCCGAATTCAACATCGACGGCGGCATGCTGGCGGGAGTGGCGAACCCGCCGAAGCCGGCGGATTGATCCCGAGAGGAGTCGATTGATGTTTCTTCAAACGTTGACGCTTGCGACCTGCCTGATAGCTGCTCCAGACAGCGAATCGCTCGACGGCACCAGATTGCTGATTGATGCGTTGGTTCAGATGAAGGAGTTCGAGGATGAACGGCTCGG
>CAXAVQ010000353.1:0-3008 GCA_963971985.1 uncultured bacterium | reverse complement strand
CCGCGGCGTTGGATGCGTTCGAGTCAACGTCGTGCTGTTGTGCCATCGCCAAAGAAGCCGGAGCGATCAGACACAGGCATGCGATCAGTGTTGCAGGTTTCATACAGAATCTCCTTGTGCCGAGGGCACATTGGTGTTGGACGCTGGGCGTGCGTGTGACAAACGGAACTTCCACTCCTGTGCCCAGCAGTACAGGATGGGAACGACGAACCAGGTGATGGAGGCGACGGCCATGCCGCCGAATGACGGGATCGCCATGGGGACCATGATGTCCGAGCCCCGCCCGGTGCTGGTGAGCACGGGCAGCAGCGCGAGGATGGTCGTGGCGCTGGTCATGACCGCCGCACGGATGCGGAGCTGCCCGCCATCGACCACGGCCTTGCGGATCGCTTCGACCGAGTCGGGCTTGCTCTCGTCCATCGACTGCTCGATGCGAGTGGCCATGATGACGCCGTCGTCGGTGGCGATGCCGAAGAGGGCGAGGAATCCGACCCAGACGGCAACGCTCAGGTTATACGGCTCGATCTGGAAGAGGCCGCGGAGGTTGGTCCCGAGCAGCGTCGTGTCGAGGAACCACGGCTGGGCGTAGAGCCAAAGCATGATGAACCCGCCGCCCCACGCGACGAATACGCCCGTGAAGACCATCAGCGTGACGCCGACCTTGCGAAACTGAAAGTAGAGCAGCAGGAAGATCACCGCGAGCGCGAGCGGCAGCACAATGCTCATCCGTTTCGCGGCGCGAACCTGGTTCTTGTACGACCCCGAGAACTCATAGCTCACCCCCGGCGGGACAACAACATCCCCAGCGTCGATGGCGTCCTGGATGAATCGCTGGGCATCCTCGACGACGGTGACCTCGGCGAAGCCGGGCATCTTGTCGAAGAGCACGTAAGAGACAAGGAACGTGTCCTCGCTCTTGACCATCTGCGGCCCGCGGCGGTACTCAAGCGTGCTCAGCTCCCGGAGAGGTACCTGCGCTCCTGACGCTGTCGGCACGAGGATGTCGCCGAGCGTTTCTGGCTGGTCGCGCAGCTCGCGGAGATAGCGGACACGCACGGGGTACCGCTCGCGGCCTTCGACGGTCATGGTCAGCGGCTTGCCGCCGATCGCGACTTCGATGACTTCCTGCACATCGGCAATCTGAAGCCCGTAGCGAGCGATCTTCTCGCGGTCTATGTCGATCTCTAGGTATGGCTTGCCAACGACACGATCCGCGAACACCGCAGCGGGCTGGACGCTGGGCACCTGCTTGAGCAGACGTTCGAGTTCGAGGCCGAAAGACTCGATCGATTCGAGATCGGGGCCGTAGACCTTGATGCCCATCGGCGCTCGGAAGCCCGACTGGAGCATGACGATGCGTGTCTCGATGGGTTGGAGCTTCGGCGCGCTGGTCACGCCGGGCATGTCCGCTGCTTCGACAATCGCGTCCCAAATGTCTTGGTTGGACTCGATCTCGTCGCGCCATTGGCGGTAGGGTCGGCCGTCCTCGTCCTCGATCAGGTTGCCCTGATCGTCGCGGACAAACGTGTCGGCCTCTGTATCGAAGCGGAAGTTGAGGCGTCGGCCTTCGTCGTCGGTGCGATACTCGCTCTTGTATTCGATGATTGTCTCGATCATGGAAATCGGGGCCGGGTCGAGCGGACTCTCGACGCGGCCGATCTTGCCGACGGCGAGTTCGACCTCCGGCACGCTCATGATCCGGCGGTCGAGTTCCTTGAGGATCTCGGTCGCCTCGCCGATCGACGCGTGCGACATCGTGGTCGGCATGTAGAGGAATGCGCCTTCATCGAGCGACGGCATGAACTCGCTGCCTAGGCCAGGGAAGGCGTGGGCGATTTCAACCGCGGTCGCGTTCCGCCGGATCGATTCGGGAAGCCAGCCCCAGACACGGTCGAAACCGAGCCAGGTCATGGCACCGAGAAGCACCACGAGGAGTGCGGGCGAAAGACCGATCAGCTTGTGTCGGAGTGTCCACGCGAGCACATGCGGGAAGGCGAGTCGAACGAGCCAGAAGACGAGCAGTAGGCCACCGACGATGGCACCTATGAAGACGCTATTACCGATGAGGCCCGGTTCGGGCCCGAGAGGTTCCCACGCGCCAGCGAGCACGACGAGTACAACAACAACCGCGATGAGGTTTGCCGACCATTGCAGGCCGCGGGCGACCAGCGACGGGAGCCACGGCTTGACGAGATAAAACGCACCGAACGCCGCGATGATCAGCCCGCCGACTGCGTGCAGCCAGATCGCGATCACGACACCTGCGAGCACGAGCGCTGCCGCACCGATGGTTCGGAGCAGCTTGATTCGTGGGCGGAAGCCCATCAACACATGCGCGGCTGCGGGCAGGATTGTCAACGCAATGATGATCGACGCGATCAAGGCGAAGGTCTTGGTGTACGCGAGCGGTTTGAATAGCTTGCCCTCGGCGGCCTCCATTGTGAAGACCGGCAAGAAGCTGACGACGGTCGTGGCGACTGCAGTGAGCACCGCCCCGCCGACCTCGCTCGTCGCGCGGTAGATCACGTCGATGGTGGGCTCGTTGCTCTCCGCCTTCTCCGACTCTTCGAGGCGGCGCAGGATGTTCTCGCTGAGCACGATGCCCATGTCCACGATCGTGCCGATGGCGATCGCGATGCCCGACAGGGCGACGATGTTGGCGTCGACGCCGAATGCCTTCATGCCGATGAAGGTCATGAGCACGGTGATCGGGAGCATCGCCCCGATCAGCAGGCTGCTCCGCAGATGCATGACCATGAGCACCACGACGATGATCGTGACGAGCACCTGCTGCGAGATCGCCGCGTTCAGGGTTTGCAGCGTCTCGCGGATCAGCCCCGAGCGATCGTAGAACGGCACGATGGTGACACGGCTCTCGGTGCCGTCGGCGAGGACCTTTGTCGGCAGCCCGGAGGCGATGTCGGCGATCGTGTCCTTGACCCGCTGGATCGTCGCCATCGGGTTCTCGCCGTAGCGGACGACAACCACGCCGCCGACAGCTTCCACAC
>CAXAVQ010000352.1:0-3008 GCA_963971985.1 uncultured bacterium | reverse complement strand
GAGCGCGTCGTAGTCGCTGATGCTCAGGCTCGGACGCTCGGCGGCGCGGAAGTTCGGGGCGAACGGGTTCGGGCTTTGGGTGTCTGCGGGCGTGGTCATGGTGTGTGCCTCTGCGCTTCGCGAACGACGATGACGCTGTCGGTCTGGCCGAACGGGTTCGGGGCGGATTCGGGGTTGTACGGGTCGGTGATCCACTTGCCGTCGATGATCAGGCGGTAGCGGTGCTGGCCCGGCTTGAGTTCGATGACGGCCTCGTGCACACCGACGCGGCTGTTGAATCGCATCGGGCTGGCCTGGGCCGACCAATTGTTGAAGTCGCCGGCGATCGAGACGCTGGCGTCGGGCTCGGCCGGGTACACGAAGAGCACGCCGCGAGAGGTCTGGTGGGCTCCGAAGAGGCGGCGCAGGGCGCTGGATGGCTGCGTGGCCTGCTCCTGCTCGCGTTCGAGGACCTGCATCGCGTGGGCGACGCGCTCGTCGGACGCACGCTTCTGCTGGCGCGAGGCGGTGGTATCGGCGAGTTGGCGCGCGCGGGCGGCGAGTTCGGCAGCGCGGCTCATCGTCGCGGAGTGCTGGATGTCGGTGTCGCCGGCATCGCGACTGGCCTCGTGCCGAATCGTCACCGGCTGGGGCTCGGGGCGATCGCGATGGATCTCCGCCTGCGTGAACACGCCGGGGTGAGCACTTGTCGCCGGGCGATCGAAGGGCTTCGGCTCGACCGCCGGGGGCTGCTCGTCCATCGGGAGGGCCTGCGGGCGCTCGATCGGCTTGGAGCGGATCCACTCGGCGAGGAGTGTGTAGTCCTCGGCGCCCCGTGATCTGGGGGCGTAGTCCACAACGGGCACCCCGAGCGAAGCGGCTTCCTTGAGGCGTGTGTCGTTGCGAATCGCACTGGGCGTGACGCGCGAACGGAAGAGGCGGCTGATCTCGCCCATGATGTCCGACGACAGCGGGCCGTCGGGCTCGTGCATGGTCGGAAGGATGTGGTACGCGGTCTCCGTGCCGATGCGCCGGGCGATGGCCTCGAGCGTGGCAACCTGCTTGGTCGCCCCCTTGAGCGCGAAGTAGCCGGTTTCGACCGGGATGAGCAGTTCGGACGCCGCTCGGAGCGCGTTGTAGGTCAGCAGGCCGATCGAGGGCGGGCAGTCGATGATCGCCCAGCGGTAGTGGTCCTCGAACTGGCGGAGCACCTTGGCGAGGCGAAGGTCGCGGTCCTCGCGATCGGCCAGACCGCCGCGAGAGGCCTCGAGCGAGGCGAGTCGCATGGTCGAGGGGATCAGGTGGAGGTTCCGCCGGACGGTCCAGACGAGTCGCTGGCGGTCCAGCAGGCGGTCTTCGGGGGCGAGCATTGCGTCGCCGACCTGCAGATCGATCGAGTCTTCTGGGATGGCGAGCCCAAGTGCGCAATGGCCCTGGGGGTCCATATCGACCAGAAGCGTCGGTTCGCCCTGCGATGCGAGGCAGGCGGCGAGGTTGATCGCGCTGGTGGTCTTGCCGCTCCCGCCCTTTTGGTTGATGACTGCGATGGTCCGCACGCACCGTGCCCCTGCGATGGAGAGTGGTGCCGGAGGAGAGGCACCGTGTGCTTTCGGGACTCCGCGAGGTCCGTCGGCACCGCAGGGATTATCGGTCAGCCCTGCAAAAGTGCTTGAAGTTGGGCAAGATGGTGGGGCGTTCGGGGCTGGTCGCCGGATGTGGGGAGGCTTCGCGTTGGAACCCCGAGCGGTCCGACGCGTATGTACTGACTGGTGAAGCCGTCACGATGCGATGGCCGGACGCCCGGCGCTCAGGTCGAAGAGGATGCAGGCCCACGATGAACCCTCGAAGTTTTCAAGCCAGTCTCGCCATGTCCACTCTGGGAACGGCTCTGCTCCTTTGCTCATCCGCTTCCGCCGATGCGATCGACCAGATCAACGGGGCTGAACTGTTCGACCCAATCCCTTCTTGGCAAAAGTGGGATGACGGGATCTTTCCACCCGAGGCGGATGTGACCGGTCAACTCTTCTTCGATGTGTTTGTGGTAGAGCAACCCACGATCGTTCACGCGGCCGAAGCAGCACTCAGTTTCGAGCCGTCTGGTACCGAGTCGATGCTTTACACGCGCGGCCTGATCGTGCATCTCGACGGACCGGATGCGTTTACGGTGCGCGCCAACTGGGGCAATACCTCGTTCCCGGGTTTTCCGCCAAACTCCGGCATCATCGACGACGGTGTCGCCCCCGGGATCGATCTGTATAGGCGCGACTTCAATTCACCCTTCGGTCTGGTTCCGGGCACCTACGCACTAGCCATGTTCGGGTTCGAGAATGACTTCACCGAGACCTATGTCAAGGACCGACCGTGGGAGTTCAAGGTCTACCGAAGTTCCGAAGGCAACGAAGGGGGTTTCGTGTGGCCAGCGACCAGCGACCCGTACGAACCTCCGCTCGGATACGACTTCGACTTCGGCAACTACGAGATCCAGTTCGTGAACGCGGCGTACCGGTTGGAGACGACGACGATCCCGGCACCGGGTGTGCTGGCGATTGGGGTTCCGGTGATGGCGTTTGCTGGGAGGCGGCGGCGGTAGCGATTTGGGGTGCTCCGGCTCTCTCGCCTCTTACGGGAGAGGGTTGGGGTGAGGGGTTCGCACCGAAGGTGCGACCGAAGAAGCCGCTTACTGCCGTGCGCGGCTGGTACCGGGATCGCTGGAAGGTTCGGACCGCCCCCTCATCCGTCCGCTGCGCGGCCACCTTCTCCCGCGAGGGGAGAAGGAGGATCAGGAGCGAATCGCATCCAGCCCCGCGATGATCGCCGCTCGCCCCGGATCATCCACGATTGTGCAGCGCCCCAGCGGCTCGCCTTCATCCGCCACCGGCAGGATCAGTCGCAGTTTGCCCGCATTGGCCTTCTTGTCGTGGCCCATCGCTTCGAGGATGGTCTCGTCGCCTGGCAGGTTCTCGATGCGCGTCGGCATGCCGAGGAACTCGACCGCTTGGCGGATCGTCTCGATGTGCTTTGGGGCGAGC
>CAXAVQ010000351.1:0-3013 GCA_963971985.1 uncultured bacterium | reverse complement strand
TACGCGTTCCATCGCGCCGCCTTTGCCGGTGCTTCCGCCCTGCTCGTCCTGTCCGGTTCGGCCCTTGCCTCCGGTTCGCCAGAGTTCTCGCTCGGCCTTGCCGGGGCGATGTCGCTTGCTTCCGTTCAGGACGGGTCGGTGGCTTCGGCGGAGGCCGCAGACGCGTCCCTGCAGCCCGTCGCTTCAGCGCAGTTCGGCGAGAAGGGCTCCTCCTGGTGGAGCGTCTCGGCCAGCGGCATGGTCGACGACGATGCGGAGAACAAGGACTACAGCCTCCGGTTCACCTACCACCGCTTCCTCGCCGAGGACTTCGAGCTGAACCTCGCCCTGACCGGCTGGTTCCACGA
This sequence comes from uncultured bacterium, assembly GCA_963971985.1. Classification (GTDB taxonomy): domain Bacteria; phylum Planctomycetota; class Phycisphaerae; order Phycisphaerales; family UBA1924; genus JANSXG01. Next base: position 2,666 of record CAXAVQ010000351.1, on the reverse strand, counting down.
TCAACAGGTGGACGATGAGAGCTCGGGCAGTTTCGATCTCGGCTTCCGCTACCACTTCCTCGCTGACCGCGATAGCGGCTGGAGCGTCTACGCGGATACCGGCATCGGCTTCATGCTCTCCAGCGGCCCGGTGCCCGAGGACGGTACGGATTACAACTTCACGCCGCGAGTCGGCGTCGGTGTCACGCTCGAACTCCCTGACCAGCTCGGCGGCGATTCCGGCGCCCGCCTCGATATCGGCGTCGGCTGGCAGCACTACTCGAACGCATCGACCTCCGGCTCGGACGAGAACCCCGGTCGTGACTCGCTGTTCGTGCGCGCGGGCGTGATCTTCCCTTTCTGATTCACCCCTGCTGAATCGCCGATGACCCTGCCATGAGCGATCCCCACGAAGAGCAGTCGCCGGTCCCGGCGTCGGAGCACGCCCATCCCGAGCCGGACCTTGCCCCGCACGGCCCGCTGGGCGGTCTCGTGGTCCGGGGCGGCATCGGCGGTGTGCTCATGGGGCTGGCGAACCTCGTTCCCGGCATCTCCGGCGGCACGATGCTGCTCGCCTCGGGCGTCTACCAGCCGTTTATTAACGCCATCGCCGAGGTTTCCACGCTCCGCCTCAGGCTCCGCTCGCTTGTGCTGCTCGGGAGCGTGGTCGTCGCCGCGGGGCTGTCGATCGTGCTCCTGGCCGGGCCTGTGAAGGACCTGGTCGTCCACCAGCGCTGGATCATGTACAGCCTGTTCATCGGGCTGACGCTCGGCGGCGTGCCGCTGATCTGGTCGATGATCGGCGAGGCCCATCGAGACCGGCAGGCGAAGGTGCCGGCGTCGGTCACCGGCGCGATGCTGGGCATCGGCGCGATGGCGGCGATGGTGTTCTTCAAGACCAGCGGCGGGGGCTCGACGAACTTCGGGCTGCTGCTGCTCGCCGGGCTCGCCGGAGCGAGCGCGATGATTCTGCCCGGCCTTTCGGGCGGATACCTGCTGCTGGTGCTCGGGCAATACGTGCCGATCCTCGCGTCGATCGATCGCATGAAAGACGCGATTGGCGCGCGCGACTTCGGCGCTGCGCTGGCGGAATGGGTGGTCGTGGTGCCCGTCGGCCTCGGGGTGGTGCTGGGTATCGCGGGGGTGAGCAACCTGCTTCGGTTCATGCTCAAGCGGTTCGAGGGCTTCACGCTCGGCGTGTTGATGGGGCTGCTGCTCGGTTCGGTGCTCGGGCTGTGGCCGTTTCAGGAGGGTGTGCAGCCGGTGATCGGTTCGGTCATCAAGGGCGAGGTGGTGACCGAAGAGACGATCCAGACTATTGCCGCGGAAGACTGGCCCCTGCAGATCTTCGCGCCGACCGTCATGCAGGTCGTCTGGGCGGTCGTCCTGATCGGGGTGGGACTCGCGACCACGCTCGGGATCGCGGTGTTCGGCAATCGGCTGAAGAAAGACTGAACGCGTGATCAGCGCTTCGCGTTGACGAGCTCTCGCTGGGGCGTCGAACCGGTCAGGTGCGCGGGCATCCGGTGCGGTCGCTTCGGAACGGATCGCGTGTCCGAGCGATCGTCTTCCGTGGATGCCGCCTCGCGATCGGCCATGTAGGCCTGCATGCGTTTCTCCTGCACGCACAGGCTCAGGCGTCCGCCGCACTCGGGGCAGACGAGCTCGTGCGTGCCGACGAGGTCGTACCCGCAGCGGTTGCAGGGGACGCGACTCTGCGACGGCTTGGCGATCGCGATGATCGTGCCGACCAGCAGCATGATGAGCACATAGGCACCGCTGAGCAGGTGAAGCACGCTCCCGAAGCCGATGAGGTTCTGGACGAAGAAGTTCGCTGAAACATCGCCGGCGTTCGGCGATCGGGAGGCGACGCTCAGGATGCTCGTCGCGACCAGCAGGGGCACGGGGGCGATGAGCAGGATCACGGCGGACTGCCAGCGCCGGCGGAACTTCCAGACCGCGATCCACACGAGCGCAAGATAGAGAACGGGAATGAACACGCGTCGGTAGTGCCGGCCTGAAAGAGATTCCCGCGCGGGAGAGTGCCCGGAACGCGGATACCAAATACTACGCGTGCATCGACCGGATGCGAGGCGATCTCTCGCGGGGCTGGGGAGATGAGTATCGTGGTGCGGGAAGCCCGAACCCCGGGATCCCCGACCCGGATCCCACAGCGGAAAGACGCCCGTGCTCCTGCCGAACCAGCCATCCGATCGCTCGATGTCCACCGCCTGGGGCTCGGCGGTGGTCGGCTTCGAGTTCTGCGCCGCGATCGGCGGCTTCGCGGTGATCGGCTATTTCATCGATCGTTGGCAGGGGACCGAGCCGGTCTGGACGCTGGTGCTGACCGGGCTGGGGTTCATCGGTGGGGGGTACAACCTCTACAAGGAAGTCAAGAAACTGCAGCGCCAGAACGCTCGTCGCAGCGTGCGGCGCGATTCGGGGGACCCAGATCCGAAGGCCGCTTCGGCCGAGGTCGCCGCCAAGCGCGGGAAACCCCGACCGACCGGTCGCGTGGACCTGTTCAGCCAGCAGGAGCTGGACATCGAGGATCTGGACGAGGTTGAACTCGACTGGCCGGAAGCCGAGAAGGACCAGATCGAGCGGGACCTGCGCGATGCCGAGCAATCTCTCGATCCCGATGAGGACACCCCACGATGACGGACGCCCCGCGCAAGCCGATGCCC
>CAXAVQ010000350.1:0-3044 GCA_963971985.1 uncultured bacterium | reverse complement strand
CGTGGCTCATGTTCGCGAGAAACATGCTCTTGGACCGGTTCGCCGCCTCGGCCTTGGCGCGGGCTGCCTGAGCCTCGGCGGTGCGCCGCTCGACCAGCACCTCGAGTTCCGCGGCACGCGATTCCAACGACTCGCGCAGCTCCCGTTCAAGACGCTTGGCGCTCAGCGAGATCCGGAAATCGCCCATCGTCGAGACGAACCGCCACGACCAGATGTTCAGAATGAACAGGAAGATCGCCAGAAGGCGATAGGCTGGCCAGAAGAACATCACGACCGACATCGCGTAGCCGCAGACGGCGCACCACAGGAAGATGTTCGCGAGTTGCATCATCTTCTTGTTGCGATCTTCTGGCGCTTCGGCGAAGTAACACTGGCGCCAGAACTGGAAGATCCGCGCGTACCAGGCGATCACGCCGAGCGTCAGAACGATGAGAGCGATGATCCAGAACCAGTCCGGCGACCCATCCGCCGTCTGCATGCACTCGACCCGGGGAACGTAACTGCCGCCGTTGGTAAAGGCGTCGTACCCCACGAGCGAGCCGAGCCACGTCTGCTGCTCGGGAGACGCGCAGTAGTCGTCCGGCGCGACCGAAAGCGTCGCAGCGCCACCTGGGCCGGCGGCAGCAACGGATAGCGTCATGTACAAAATAGAGGGCAATCCTGGCATGCTCGACGAACCTCTCCCGCGACAAGACGGTGCAGGAGCACTCATCGGTCGCCACTATCGCGGGATTTCGCGGATTCGAGTTTTTTTAGCTAGCCAAACTCATAGTCCCGAAACAGGGGGTGATTCAGCGTTTTCCATACCACTGTCTAGTGTTTGTCGGTAGTCTGGTGCGAGGGGCGATCGAAGGAGGCTTCTCGATGGCGTTTCTTACCGAACTCTGGTTGGCGATTCTTCTGGCGTCCGTGGCGTGTTTCATCCTGAGTTCGCTCGCCTGGACCGTGCTCCCGCACCACAACAAGGACTTCAAGGCCCTGCCCGACTTTGATGCGTTCGTCGCATCGATCAAGTCGCAGGGCATCCAGCCCGGCCAATACATGTTCCCCTACTGCGAGGACCAGAAGGCCATGGGCACGCCGGAGTTCCAGGAGATCTACGCCAAGGGACCGTGGGGCACACTGAACCTCTGGCCCGCGAAGCCCAACATGGGTCGCAATCTCGCCATCACGTTCGTGTACTTCCTGATCGTGAGTGCGCTCATCGCGTACGTCGGCTTCGAATCACTCGGGAGAGGTGCTGATTCCCTCCGAGTCTTCCAGATCACCGGGACCGTCGGCATCCTCGCCTACTGCGCGAGCGGCATCCTCAACACCGTTTGGTTCTCCGTGCCGCTACGCAACATCATCACCGGGCTCGTCGACGGCGTTGCCTACGGACTGGCAACCGGCGCGATTTTCGCGTGGCTCTGGCCTGCAATCGAACTGGGGATGGGGGCCGTGAAACTCACGCCCTGATCGGAACGCGAGCCCGACTCACTCGCTGGTATCGAGCACCGCCATGAAGGCCTCCTGCGGGATGTTCACACTCCCGATGGACTTCATCTTCTTCTTGCCCTTCTTCTGCTTCTCGAGCAGCTTGCGCTTCCGCGACACGTCGCCGCCGTAGCACTTGGCGGTGACGTTCTTGCGCACGCCCTTGATGCTCTCGCGGGCGATGATCTTGCCGCCGACGACCGCCTGCAGCGGGATCTCGAACTGGTGGCGGTCGATCTGCTTCTTGAGTTTGTTCAGCAGAGAACGCCCGCGCTTATCAGCGGTGTCGCGGTGGCTGATGAACGAGAGCGCCTCGACGATCTCACCGTTGATGAGGATGTCGACCTTCGCCAGGTTCTCCTTGCGGAAGCCGATGATCTCGTAATCCATCGTCGCGTAGCCGCGTGTGATCGACTTCAGCTTGTCGTAGAAGTCGTAGATGATCTCCGCCAGCGGCATCTCCCACGTCATGAACTGACGCATCTCGCTCACGGCCTGCTGCGACTTGAACTCGCCGCGACGGCTCAGGCACAGCGCCATGATGTCGCCGACCGAATCGGTGTTCACCATCAGCTCGACCCGCACGATCGGTTCGCGCAGCTCCAGCCACAGCGACGGGTCCGGCAGGTCGGCGGGGTTGGAGATCTCGACGATCTCCTTGTCCCGCTTGAGCAGTTCGTACGTCACGTTCGGCGCGGTCTGGACGACCTCGACCCCGCCCTCGCGCTCCAGGCGCTCCTGGATGATGTCCATGTGGAGCAGGCCGAGGAACCCGCAGCGGAACCCGAACCCGAGCGCCTCCGAGTGCACCGCGTGGTAGGTGAAACTCGCGTCGTTAAGCGCCAGCTTCTCCATCGCCTCGCGCAGGTCCTCGAAGTTCTGGCCCTTGCCGTCCTCGGTCGTCGCGGGATAGAAGTCGCAGAACACCATCTGGCGGGGTTCCTCGTAACCCGGCAGCGCCTTCTCCGCCGGCTCGAGTTCCTGCGTGATCGTATCACCGACGCGCACGACCGCCAGCGCCTTGATGTTCGCGATCAGATACCCGGTCTCTCCCGGACCGAGCCTGTTGACTTTCTGCGTCTTGGGTGTGAGCTTGCCGAGCTCGGTCACCGTGTACGTCCGCCCGGTGCCCATCATCCGCACCTTGTCGCCCACGCTGAGCTTGCCGTCGAACATACGGATGTAGACCACCACCCCGCGATAGTCGTCGTAGTGCGAGTCGAAGATCAGCGCCCGCGTCCGCTTGGTCTGCTGCTCACGAGGCGACGGCAGCACATCGCAGATCCGCTCGAGCAGTTCCGGGATGCCCTGCCCGGTCTTTGCAGAAACGAAGATCGCTTCCTCCGCCGGAAAGCCGAGGACCTGCTCGACCTCCATGGCCCGCTCGTCCGGCTCGGCCGCGGGCAGGTCGATCTTGTTGATGACCGTGATGATCTCGAGGTTGTTGTTCACCGCGAGATACGTGTTGGCGACGGTCTGCGCCTCAACGCCCTGCGTCGAGTCAACGACCAGCACCGCTCCCTCACAGGCCGTCAGCGCCCGGCTGACCTCGTACGAGAAGTCGACAT
>CAXAVQ010000349.1:0-3062 GCA_963971985.1 uncultured bacterium | reverse complement strand
TCATCGATCAGAACTACAGCTACGCGGGGTTGTCGCCGGAAACTGAAATCGGATTCTCGCCGCCGAACATCCCGGCGTTTCCCGTCATCGAATCCAATGTGTTCCGACGCTTCAACGAAAGCATCGAGCTGGATGGGACTCTCACGCGCGTGCAGATGAACTCCGGTGCCGACCCCGGCTTTGCTGACCTCCTGGGCCCGGACGGTCGGATCGGTACACTCGACGACGACCCGACGCTCGCCTTTGACGCCGCGTCTCTCGGCCACTCGATCAACCCAGGGAGTGCCCCTGGTTCCTGGGCCGTCGATCTCGGGCTCTTCGACATCGCCGACCTCGACGGTGACTGCGATTTCATTGAGCCGATCCCGGTCGACATGTTCGGCAACCCGCGGGCCGTCGAGAGCGTCGATGGCGAAGGGGTCAACGGCTATCCGGCGGATGCTGGCTGCGCCGAGTTCATACCCTCGGTCGACGCCAAGCCCGGGCAGCCGTGGGAGTTCGTGGACCCTTACATCACGGACTTCTCAACCGATCCCATCCGAGTCTACGTCGACGCGAGCCGACCGGATGGCGGAGACGGTGCGAGCTGGGTGTCGGCCTTCACGAGCCCGTCGCAGGCGCTCGACCTCGCGGCGACACGCTCGGGTCCGGTCGAAATCTGGGTCGCCGCTGGCGAGTACTCGCCAACGAGCGAGCGATCTGGGATCCGTTCCTTCCGGATGCTCGAAACGGTCACAATGCTCGGCGGGTTCGCCGGCGACGAGACCAACGCTGACGAGCGCGACTGGATCGCCAACGAGACGGTCCTGACCGGTGACATCCTCCGAGATGACGACATAACGCTTCCTTCTACGCTCCTTGACAACGCCCAGCACGTTGTAACCAGTCTGAACGTACGAGGCGGCGGCGTGCTCGACGGTTTTACCATTCGCGACGGTGGGCCCTATGCAACGGCCTTCGGTCCGGGTCTCTTCTGGGTGCTCGACAACGGCCTTGGTGGCGGACGAGTCGGTGGGCTTGTCTACCTCGGTGCTGGAGATCTCACGATCCGGAACTCGGTCCTCGGCCCGACGTGCTTCGGCTTCACAATCAGTGGCGCACGGGGGGTGCCGTTTATCGCGACCAGTGGGCAACAGGCGAACCTGCGAATCGAGCGGTCGCGACTCATTTATGACGCGAGAGATCTGGTGCTTCTAGAACCACTCGTGCCTCGCATCATCCACGACGTCACCGGACGCGAGTTCCCGCCCATGGACGATTCCGGTCTTGTGTCCATCTCAGATGGCCGTGTTGAGATTTACAACGGAGGCGGATTGATCGGTGAGTTTGCGGCGGGGCCGATCCATATCCACCGCACGAACATCACTTCGGATTATGACGGCTCTCCGCTCGTCACTCAAGTTGTTGCGAGCCGGTCCCGAATGCCCATCACAGTTTCCGACAGTACGATCGTCGCAGGCTCGATCGGTTTCCGCGGCCTGGATTTTCGATTCCTGAACAGTTCCTTCCTTGGAGATGCCTGGGCGGCCAATTCGCAGGGCGTGCCCAACGAGAGACGCGTCGAGATCAGCAACAGCGTGGTGGCCCCGCTCTCGGTCGTCATCGGGGTCCAGCCACAGGTCAACGGTTCAACCTTTTCGAGCGATCTGAACCCATCGATCCTCGCCGGATACGGCCCGACCAACACCGCATATGACTTCGAAGCTAGTGCCGCCGACTTCTTCCTTGACCCCCTCGGCCCGGACGGCGAGCCCTACACCGGCGACGAGGACCTGCGCCTCGCCCCAGGCTCCCCAGCCATCAACACCGGCCTGAACGCGTTCGTCGAGACCGAGTTCGACCTCGACGGCAACCCGCGCGTCATCGGATCCGTCGTCGATCGCGGCGCTTACGAGTCCACCGGCACCTGCACGGGCGACGTCAACGGCGACGGCGTCATTGACCTCGCCGACCTCAACTTGGTGCTCTCGAACTTCGGCGAGCAACTCCCCTTCGGCGACGCCACCGGGGACGGATCGGTCGATCTTGTGGACCTTAACGTTGTGCTGGCCGCATTCGGCGTGGCATGCGACTGACCACCAAAGCAGTAGAGCCGGCTACCGAGGGCGACCAGTCCAGAGGTTGAGGCAAAGAACTAAGAGGACTAAACGGAATGACTCTGTTTTCTGTACTGGTTGGCTGCTGTGGAATGTTTGCGTCGAGCGGACCAACTCAACTGTATGAATGGGCGAGCCCGAAGAGCGGCCAGTGGAATTTCGCCAACAACTGGTCTCCCGCGTCGATTCCAAGCGGCTTCGACTCCTTCGCAGCCCTTGGCTGGACCACGCCATACGTTGTGTTCGTGGATTCCGACGTCACCATCGGGGGTTTGGCAATCGAAAATCCTGAGGCAGAACTTCGAATAGCGAGCGACGCAACCCTCGAACTCGCTGACGGGGGGATCGCGAACACAGGCGTTATCTTTCTGAGTTCGCTGGTAGCGGGCCGACCCTCGACACTTGATTTCATCAAGCCCTCGGCGATCACTGGCACCGGGACAATCCGCCTGGCCGGATCGGGACCGCGAGCGAGGATCATCTCGTCCGGACTCGCAACCGTGACGAACGGCGTGGAACACACGATCGCCGGTTACGGACAGCTGCCCGTTGAGCTTCGCAATCACGGTACGATCTGCGGTGATGACCCGAATGGCCGACTGACTCTTATCGGGAAGCCCAAGTTCAATAGCGGGACAATTGTGGCTGTTGACAACGGATCGGTTGAACTGGCACTCACTTCTGTTGTCCAAGAGCATGGAGTGATCGAGGCGCGAGGTGGCGAAGTCTTCATCAGTGGGTCGACGGTGGTGGGCGGTTCCCTCGTGGCGGGGCCGGAGGCCGGCTCGTCGCTCCGACTCGGCAACACAACCATTAATGGCGTAACGATCGAAGGCTTAGTCGGTACCGACGCTGGATCGACTGTCGTCATCGGCCCCGACGGTATGCACACCGTTGGCACATTCATCGTGAATCGACAAGGCGACGACGTCATCACGAGGTTGATCACACCCGTCGGGACCGAGT
>CAXAVQ010000348.1:0-3068 GCA_963971985.1 uncultured bacterium | reverse complement strand
AGGCCGGCACATGAACCTGACCGAGTCGATCAAGGAGCAGGTCGTCGAGAAGGCGGCCAGACTGCCGAAGTACTACAACGGCGTGCAGGAGATCGATATCGTGATCGAGCAGTCCAACGCCGGCGGTTTCCAGGTGGAGATGCGTGTGGACAGCGAGAAGCACGACACGTTCGTGGCGAAGTCCGATGGTTCGGACATGTACGGGTGCCTCGACGCGTGCGTCGATAAGATGACCCGCCAATTGACCGACTTCAAAGAAAAGCTGAAGAACACCAAGCGCTGAGCGAGGCGGGCGAGAGCCGCCTCAGGGCCGCCGGAGACTGAACCGATGAAGATGCTGGATATCGTTTCGAAGGACGCCATCGTTGCTCAACTGGAGTCCGATTCGCGAGACGGCGTGATCAAGGAACTTGTTGGGGCGCTGATCAGCGCCGGCAAGGCCGAGGAGAGCATGCGCGACGATCTGATCACGAAGGTGCTCGAGCGTGAGCGCCGTGGCTCGACCGGCTTCGGCAAGGGCGTCGCGGTTCCTCACGTCAAGCATCCCGACGTCGACACGATGGCGGCGGCGGTCGGCATCAGCGAGAACGGCGTCGACTTCGACGCGCTCGACAAGCAGCCCGTCTACTCCTTCATCCTGCTGCTGTCGCCGCTGGACCGCCCCGACGAGCACCTGCAGGCCATGGAAGTCATCTTCAAGAACCTCAACCAGGACAGCTTCCGCAGATTCCTGCGCCAGGCGTCCAGCGATGAGGACGTGATGACCCTGCTCGAAGACGCGGACAACAACGACCTGCCCGCCTGAGCACGCGTGTCTCGGCCTTTCCTGTTCAGACTCCTCGGTCCTGTGGAAGTGATCCATGTCGCAGTCGGCGACATCCCGTGTCACCGTGCCCAACCGCCTGGGTCTCCATGCGCGCCCCGCGATGGAGTTCGTCGATAAGGCGAACACGTTCGCGTGCGCGGTGACGGTGAAACGGGTCGACGGCGACGAGGTCGTTGACGGTAAATCCATCATGCAGATGATGCTGCTCGCGGCGACCGTCGGGACCGAACTCGAGATCGCCTGCGACGGCGACGGTGCGCAGGACGCCTGCGAGGCGCTGGTCGCGCTGGTCGAGGGCGGCTTCGGTGAGTCCTGAACGCGGAACCGAACGTCAGCCGGGCACGGGGGCCAGGTCCCGCTCATCGACCCGTTCGATCCGCGCGCCGAGGCTTCTGAGCTGCTGCTCCATCTGCTCGTAGCCCCTGTCCAGGTGGTAGACCCGCCGGATGACGGTCTCCCCTTGCGCTGCCAATCCGGCGAGGACCAGGGACGCCGAAGCGCGGAGGTCGGAAGCCATCACCGGGGCGCCGACGAGTTCGCGCACGCCGGAGACCACCACCGTCGAGCCCTGGCGGAACAGGTTCGCGCCCATGCGCGACAGTTCGGCGACGTGCAGGAACCGCTGTTCGTAGATCCGCTCGGTGATGACGCTGTTTCCGTCCGCGAGGCACGCGAGGGCCATGAGCTGGGCCTGCAGGTCGGTGGGGAATCCGGGGTGAGGCTGGGTGGAGACGGTGGTCGGGTGGATCGGTCCGTCTCGCCAGACGTCGACGGTGCGTCGGAGCGGGTCGGCGTCGGGCCCGTCGGTGGCTCGGAGGGAGACGCCCATCCGCTCGAACTGGTCCTGAGCGGCGATCAGCGCGTCGGCCGGATAGTTGGTCAGTCGCAGGCGGCTGCCGGTGATCGCCCCGGCGAGGACGTAGGTGCCGGCCTCGATGCGGTCGGGGATGACCCGGTGTTCTGCGCCGCCCAGCGATTCGGCGCCTTCGATGCGGGCGCCCATCGCGTTGAGCAGGCGAGCGACGTCGACCACTTCGGGCTCGCAGGCCGCGGCTTCGATGATGGTCGTGCCTTCGGCGAGCGTCGCGGCGGACATCACGTTGGCGGTTCCGAGAACGGTGGGGCCGAACGCACCGCCGAGGAAGACGGTGTTGCCCTTCAGCCTGCCGGACGCCGGGACGCGAGCGACGACGTCGCCGCCGTCGAGGCTGATTTGGGCGCCGAGGGCTCGCAGGCCTCGCAGGTGGAGGTCGATCGGGCGATCGCCGATGGCGCAGCCTCCGGGCATGGAGACCCGCGCTTCGCCGCGTTTGGCGAGCATGGGTCCGAGAACGCAGATGCTCGCTCGCATGGTCCGGACGATGTCGTAGGGGGCGAGCGAGAGCGATTCGTCTTCCGCGAACAGGGTGATGCTGCGACCGATGCCGGACTCGTGCTCGTCGACGGAGCAACCGAGGCGCTCGAGCAGGCTGAGCATGTTCGTGATGTCCGCGAGCCTCGGGACGTGGTGGAGCGTTATCGGCTGGTCCCCGAGGAGCGCTGACGCCATGAGCGGGAGGCAGGCGTTCTTCGATCCGTTGATCTCGATGCTCCCGCTGAGCGTGTTTCCGCCGTTGATTACGAATGCGTCCATCGCGTCGGTGCTCTCCCTGCAGGCTCGCCGGCGGAAGTGCCGGGTATCCGTCCGATCATATCGGCCTTTGGCGGGGTTCCGGCCCAATCCGGTCCCGGCCCCGGATGAGGAGTTCTCCAGCCGTCACAACCCGGCGTTCATCGCGCCTCGGACGCTTCGCTTTGCTTTGGATGCGTGGACGCGAATCGTACGGTTGTGGTGCATGTGTTCTTTACATCTGGATCTGCGGACGTTGCGCCGCGGCTCGAATCAGGTGGAGGTTGGTATGAAAGGCAATTCAATGAAACAGACCATCCTTACCGCCCTCGGCCTCATCACCGCCGCGGGCTTCACGCTCGCCTTGATCCCCCAGGACGCCGACGCTCGAGCCGCCGCGGTCGTGGCAGACGACTTCGAGAAGCTGCCGATGACGATCGAGCTCACGGGAGTCGTTCGCGATTTCAAGGCTTACAACTCGTCCAGCAACCCTCACCCCGACTTCCAGCAGTACAACCGGGGTCACACCGTCGGGCTCGTCGAGAGCTATCTCGACGAAGACGGCAAGCCCGTCCTCCGCGATTCGCGCGGCCAGCGCGTCGGTAGCCAGTATCGCGACCGCGACGGCAACAA
>CAXAVQ010000347.1:0-3075 GCA_963971985.1 uncultured bacterium | reverse complement strand
CGAGCACGATGACCATGATCGGTTCGAGCAGCGAGACGAGTGACGCGACAGCCGTATCGACTTCCTCATCGTAGTTGTCGGCGATCTTCATGAGCATGGTGTCCATGTCGCCGGTCTCTTCGCCGACGTCGATCATGTTCACGACGATCGAGTCACAGACCTTCGACTCGCGCAGCGGCTGGGCGAACGTCTCGCCCTCGCGGATGGAGTCGTGAACGTTGCCGAGCGCCTTCTCGAAGACGTAGTTGCCGCAGGTTTCCTTGGTGATGGTGACCGCCTCAAGAATCGGGACACCGGCCGCGATGAGCGTGCCGAGGGTACGGGTGAAGCGGGCAATGATGGTCTTGCGAACCAGACCGCCGATGATCGGGACGTACAGGGTGATCCGGTCGATCAGTGCTTTGCCCGGCTTCACCGATCTTGTGAGCTTGAACAGGATCGGAACGGCGATCAGTCCACCGATCACATAGACCGCACCGGGGACCATCATCGCGCCTTCGGTCGGGTAGTTGCCGGCCATCCAGCGAGAGGTGTCGGTAAGGAGAACCGTGAGTTTGGGCAGCGGGACGTCGAAGTCGGCAAAGACCTCTTCGAACTGCGGGATGATGAAGATCATGATGCCGACCACGATGAGGACCGCGACCGTGATGACCGCCGCCGGGTAGACGAGCGCGCCGATGATCTGTCGCTTCAGGCGTTGGCTCTTCTCCATGAACTCCGCGAGACGCTGCAGGATGACGTCGAGCACGCCGCCGACCTCACCCGCCGCGACCATCTTGGTGTAGAGCAGGTTGAAGGCCTTGGGCTGCTTGGCCATGGCTTCCGAGAGGGAAGAGCCGCCCTCGACGTCTTCGACCACGCCCTGGAGTGTGCCCTTGAGCAGGCCCGGCTTCTGCTGCTGCTCGAGGATCTGCAGCGAACGGAGCAGCGGCAGACCGGCGTCCTGCAGAGTGGAGAGCTGGCGGGTGAAGGTCGTGAGCTGCTTGCCCTTGACCTTCGCGAACGGGAGGACGATCCCCCCGCTCCCGCCGGACTTCTTCTGCATCTGGTCCTTGCCGGAGCCTTCGGGGGCACCCTTGCCCTTCTTGGCTTTCTGCTCGCGGACGGAGGTCGGGAAATAGCCCTGCAGCTTGATCCGCTGGATGGCCTCTTCCGAGTTCGCGGCCTCGATGGTGCCCTTCTGCTGTTTGCCGGACTTGTCGAGGGCTTGGTAGGCGAATGATGGCATGTTGCCGCTCCGAGGTGAACGTGTCGGTGTCAAAAGATGAGCCGACGTCGGGATGAATCAGAGAATGAGCGATCGGGACGATCGCGAATGAAACCTTTGAACAATCAGTCGTCGAGCGCCGTTTCACGCACGACTTCGTCGATGGTGGTCAGACCGTCGTAAATGGCCAGGAGACCGGACTCGCGCAGCGAACGCATGCCGCGTTTGCGGGCCTCCTCGCGGAGGACGGCGGTAGACGCTTCCTTCATGATCAGGTCACGCAGGCCGTCGTCCATCACCATGATCTCGAAAAGCGCTGTCCGCCCCTTGTAGCCGGAGCCGTGGCATGCGTCGCAGCCTCGGCCGCGGAAGAACTGACGCTCCGAGACGTCTTCCGGACGGAGTTGCAGTTCCATGAGTTGCTCTTCGGTCGGTGTGTACGGCTCTTTGCAGTTCGCGCAGATGGTCCTGCACAGACGCTGGGCGACGATCGCCTCGATGGTCGCCGTCAGGAGGAACGCCTCGAGACCGAGATCGAGCAGACGCACAACCGAACTTGGCGCGTCGTTCGTGTGCAGCGTGCTGAACACAAGGTGACCCGTCAGAGAAGCCTGCACCGCGATCTGCGCCGTTTCGAGGTCGCGGATCTCGCCGACGAGGATGACGTCGGGGTCCTGACGCAAGAACGAACGAAGGCACGACGCGAAGGTCAGTCCCGCGTCGGGGTTGATCTGGCACTGGCAGAGGCCGTCGATGTCGTACTCGACCGGGTCTTCGGCCGTGAGGATCTTCTCGCTCGGACCGTTGCGTTCCTGGAGCGCCGCGTACAGCGTCGTCGTCTTGCCGGAACCGGTCGGGCCCGTGACGATCACGATGCCGTTCGGCTTGTGGATCATCTGGCTGACGGTTTCGTAGTCGTTGGAACGCAGGCCGACGCGGTCGAGGCTGAGTTCGACGTTCGAACGGTCGAGCACACGCATCACGACACTCTCGCCGTGCATGGTCGGGAGAACCGAGACACGGAGGTCGACCGGCGTGCCGCTGACGGTCAGTTCGATGCGACCGTCCTGGGGCAGGCGGCGCTCGGCGATGTCCAGGTTCGCCATGACTTTCACGCGCGACGTGATCGCCGGGCCGAGGTAGGCAGGGGGCGGCACCATTTCGTAGAGGACGCCGTCGATGCGATACCGCATCTTGAACTCGTCTTCGAACGGCTCGAAGTGGATGTCAGAAGCGCGATCCTTGATGGCCTGGAGCAGAACGAGGTTCATCAACTTGATGACCTTGTTGTCCTCCGAGGCGTCGAGGACCGCTTCGAGGTCGATCGACTGCCCGGACCCGGGGCGGTTGGAAAGGTTCGCCAGCCCCGCATCGGACCCGATCTCGCCGACCACATCGGCGATCGACGACTTCGAAGAGGCGTAGTGCTCCTTGAGTTTCTCGTCGACCTGCTCAGGCGGAGCGACGAAGGCCTCGACCTTGAAGCCCATCAGCAGGCGGAGATCGTCGACCGCTCGGAAGTTATCCGGACTCTTGACGACCACCTTCAGACGCTTGCGGACCTTGTCGTAATCGACTGGTACGCACTGGTAGGCCATGGCCGTCTCAGCCGGGATGGCATCGATGGTTTCCTGGTCGAGGGTCAGCTTGGAGACCTCGATGAAGCCCATGCCAGCCTGTCCGGCAAGCGCTTCGAGAACATCACGTTCGGTTACCAGCCCCATCTCGACGAGGATTTCTCCCAGCATCTTGCGGGACTTGGGGTCCATCTGACGCTGCTTCGCGAGCGCCTCGTGAACCTGTTCACGACTGATCTTGCCGAGCTTGGTTAGCACATGGCCGATCTTGCGTTTCTTCAGTTCTTCAGG
>CAXAVQ010000346.1:0-3083 GCA_963971985.1 uncultured bacterium | reverse complement strand
CGCAGCGATGTCGTCGCTAAGCGGTTGAAGCTGGAGGGCATCGAGCGCGGCGATGTGGACCTCCCGGGCATGGTCCGCTACCAGCTCATGCGTCAGGTCGCCTTCCAGACCGACGACGCGCCGATCGACTTCATGCTCCTGCAGCCGAAGGTCCGATCGCTGAAGGAAGTCACCGGTGAAGCCGAGGTCCTCGCGGCGACCGCTCCGATCGCGCGCGTCGACCACCTGCGCAAGGTCTGCGAAGAAGCCGGCCTCGACGTGCAGCGCATCGCGGTGCTCTCGCTCGGGCTCGGGGAGATCGCCGAGAGCGCCATGGCAGACCGGGTCGGACCGACGCTGGTGATCGCCCCCACGCTCGACGGCATCGATTACTCCATCCACCAGGCCGGACGCGTGCTCTCGTCGCGCTGGATCGAAACGCAGCACCGCGCCAGCGAGCAGGACCTGACCGAACTCATCGTCTCCGAGGCGCGGCGCACGCGCATGAGCCACCAACTCACGCCCGATAGCGAGTCGATCCATTCCGCCCTGATTATTTCTGAGCCGGGAGGAGTGCTCGGTGATCACGACGAGGTCGCGACCCGAGTCGGCGATGTGCTCGGCGTTATCACCGAGGTCGTTGACCCCCGTTCGCAGCCGTGGCTGACCGTCAAGGGCGAATGGGAGTCCGAGCGGTTGCTCGGCCTGCTCGGTCTGGCGATCTCCTCGGCGAAGGCTTCGGCAGGCGCATCGGGGCAGATGCACCAGATCGACCTCGCGCACCCCATCAAGCCCGCTGACAAATCCGCCGCGACGCGCCAGCTCCTTATGGCGGCCATCCTCCTCCTCATCGTCTCCCTCGGCGCGATCAAATCGTTCGGCAACCTCAAGGTCCGCTCGGTCGAATCCGACATCGACGCCCTGCGCGAGAGCGCCCGGAACGTCGAAGCGACCTACCACGAGGCCATCCGCCAACACGCCGCAGCGGAATACATCCACCGCTGGCACGGCGCCAGCGCGTCACCGATCGAGCATCTTGAACAAGTCGTTCGCTTGCTGCCCTCGAACGAGGCGGTGCTCGTCAAGTCGTTTTCGTGGGGCGTCCGGTCGCTCGTGGATTACCCGCGCCAGCGGGGCGAGTCGGGGTACGACCCCGCGAACTGGCAGGACAACGTCGTCGTCACCATCGGCCTCGAACTGCTCGCTGCGGATCGCGAAGTCGCCGACGCCACCCGGGCCACCTTCGTTACCCAGCCGAGTTACACGGTCCGCACCGCCGGACCCGACGGGGCGCGCGCGAACAACGCGAAGTACCCGGAGCAACTGGAACTCGTCATGGAGTCGCGCGATCGTCGTCCGGTGCAGGACCGTAGCGAAGACGCTGACGCGACACCGGAGGCTGGGTCATGAACAGGTCCCCTCTGATTCCACTGGCTGTCGGCATCGCGATCATCGGCGGCGCGAACTACTGGGCGTATAGCAACTGGTACGCTGCGCCGCTCGAAGAGAAACGGGCGGAACTCGAACAGGTGCAACAACGCACCCGTTCCCTGCGCGAGCGTACGACCGACATGATCAAGGCCAAGCGGGACCTCGATACGCTGGTGAGCAGAACCCTCGGGCGCACCGCCCAGACCGCCGAGGCTGCGTTGCGTTCCAAGCTGAACGACATGTTCCGTGAGGCAGGCTTGCAGACGGTCCGCGTCGACACGAGGGTTGACCGCAACATGACGGTCAACCCCGCGAGCGATGCGCGACTCGACGCGTTCAGGCGTCGCGACGAACGGGGGCGTCTGCGCCACGCCCCGGAGCCCGCGTTCGTGGAGATGACGGCCACGCTCACCGGCGAAGCCTCGACCGAAGAGGTCGTTCGGACGCTGTCCCTTCTCGAATCGCAGGAGTGGCTCCAGCGCATTACGCAGGTCCGCCTCGAGCCGCGAGACGAGGGCCGACGCATCGACTTCGTGTTCGCGATCGAAACGGTCTACATACCGGAGAAGTCACCAGAGACCGGCCCCGATGTTGCCCCAACCGAGGCGCAACGTGCCGCGCTCGCCTCGGCGGTGCTCGCGCGTTCGCCTTTCCGCGCTCCGGACCCGCCTCAGGCCAAGCCCGAGCCGAAACCCGAACCGAAGCCTGTCGTCCGAAGAGACCCGGACCCGCCACCACCGCCGCCATACGCCGAGTGGTTTGTCGCCTTCCTGCGCGACGGCTCGGCCGGCCAGGAACTCACCATCAGACGCACAGGGTCGAGCGATACCCGCGTTCTCCAGATCGGCGAACGCTTCCATGCCATGGAATTCAAAGGGTTTACCCGACTTGACGCGATCTTCGAGTTCGAGGGCACTCGCTACCGCATCGGGGTTGGCCAGAATCTGGCAAACCGCGACAATCCGGAGGCGGTCCAGTAGACTGAGTCCACCACCAACGGAGCGGTGGCGATCCGATCTCCTTCGGGGAGGTCAATTCAGGGAGGATTACCCGATGTTCGGACGCATGGTCGGCCTGTCGCTGTTCGCCACCGCCGTCACAGCGGGGCCGCCGGCCCACGCGGCTCAATCCCCCGACGTCGCCGGACCGTTCCACGGCCACGCCGATCTGCTCAAGGCGACACGGGCGTTCCTGCCCGGGGCTGTCCAGGACGCCCCTGAGAACCGCGAGCCGCGCGTCCGCTTCACCTTCAAGGACACCTCGATCGACGAGATCGTCGATTTCATGGCTCGTGAAACCGGTCTCCCGGTCATCCGCGAGACCCAGGTCCCTCAAGGCACCGTCACGTTCATCAGCGCCGAGGACTACGACCTCCCAGAAGCGTTGCGCGTTCTCAACGTCATCCTGAAGACCCGCGGCGTGCAGCTCCGGCGCGATGAAGAGTTCCTGTACCTCGGCGCGATCAACGACATGCAGCGCAGCGCCGTTCCGACATTCCCCGACGGCGAGATCCCCGACGGTGTCACCGGCGAGCAGATCATCAAGCTGGGCTACCCGCTCAACAACGCGACCGCCGGGCAGGTCGCCGACCAGATCAAGCCGCTTGTCGGTGGCTACGGCTCGGTCGTCGCGCTCCCGCAGCAGAACGCGCTCATCCTCACTGACACAGCCGA
>CAXAVQ010000345.1:0-3096 GCA_963971985.1 uncultured bacterium | reverse complement strand
GTCGCCTTCTATCTGGATAACAATAATCTGCCTGGTCGTCTTGTCGCGATTCAGCCCGAATACGTGCGAACGATTCAGACGAACCTTGACTACCTGAACTACAACAATCGCATAGAGCAAAGCGAACCGCTGACCTACTGGGTGCCTCTGCGTGACGAGCAGTTCGGTCCGCGCGAAACTCCGACACCCTATCCCATCCGGGTAGTCTTCAGCGACAGCGGTATGCCGACAAGCGGGTTGGGAGTGACACCTGCTACTCGTAGTCGTGATCTCCTGGAAGCGATCCCTGTTCCCGGATTCGGTCAAAGCAGTTCAACCGAGATGAGCGACGACTCGTCGTTCGGCGGTGGTGACCTTTCATCTCTAGTCGGTATCAACGCTGTCGGTGCTGCTCAGGCCGAGGCCAATAGGGTTATGCAGCAGTTCTTTGTCGAAGGAACAGTGCCACGCTTCGGCCTATCGGAAGAGAACCACGTGGCGTTCGAGCAGTATTTCTCGGGCGCTTCAAGCGACTTTAACTTCGGTGCTCTTCGCGAGTTGCTCAAGGAATTGGCCGCCGCGGAGGGATTCACCGAGATGGACGCCCAGCAGTTCAGCGTCGCGTTGGCTGGAATCCAAACTCAGGGTATTACCCCAGATAACGCAGGGCAGCAGGTTCGTGAACAACTCCGCGGTTTGCTGGACATGTTCTCCGGCGATACAGGAGCCAACACATTCGGTGCCGATCCTGACATGGATGGCATGGATCTCGGCGGAGACATGGCCGGCTTGGGTGATTTTGCCGATGCCGCGATGATGTTCGGCGGCGGTGATATCAACGAGACGCTGACAAACGTTGTCGGCAAGAGCGCCGATCAATTGATCGATTACATCGGCCGTGTGGTCGAGAAGCTCGCGGAGATCCCGTCGCTCCGTGACGCGATTGCGAAGGCCAACCGAGGTGAATTCATGACCGCGTCCGAGGCAATGCGCGTCTCGAACGACATGATCGACGTCCTGATCACGCCTGCGGTCATGAACCCGATCCGGGACATGGTGGTGCACTTTAAGAACAGTGAGATGGGACAGGTCGTCGCTGCGATGCCGGTGTCGAACGCTGACGCAACGACCGTCGTGTTCGCGATCGACGACTCTTCGTTCCTGCTGTACTCAGTCGGCCGGGACGGTCAAGACGATCGCGCGGCCCTAATTGATGTCCTGGGTATGCGTGGTGACTACCTCTTCTGGCCACCCCCGCTCAGCCTCTACCGCGAATACGTCAACCGCTAACCGCCACTCCTTCTGGCCGGGCGGGAATACTCCCGTCCGCCGGTGAGTTCCGATTCCGTACCCCCGCCGCCGGCTTGACCGGCGGTTTTCTTCCGAGACCTCCTCTTCGAAGCACACCTATGACCGACCCCAGCACCGAGAACATCCACAAGCTCGTCATCATCGGTTCCGGCCCGGCCGGTTGGACCGCCGCCATCTACGCCGCCCGCGCCAACCTCAACCCGGTCTGCTACATCGGCGTGCCCAAGTCCAACCCCTCGCCCGTCCTCCCCGGCGGCCAGCTCATGCTCACCACCGAGGTCGAGAACTACCCCGGCTTCCCCGACGGCGTCACCGGCCCGGACATGATGGATAAGTTCCAGAAGCAGGCCGAGCGCTTCGGCACCACGGTCATCCAGCAGGACATCGTCGAGGTCGACTTCGTCCCCGGAGGCCCGCACACGCTCAAAACCTCCGGCGGCGACACCATTCACGCCTACGCCGTGGTCATCGCCACCGGCGCGACCGCCAACTGGCTGGGCCTCGACAACGAGATGCGACTCGCCATGTCCGGCGGCGGCGTCTCCGCCTGCACTGTCTGCGACGGCGCCCTGCCGACCTTCCGCAACCAGCCCCTCGCCGTCGTCGGCGGCGGCGACACCGCCATGGAAGAGGCCTCGTACCTCACCAAGTTCGGTTCCAAGGTCTACGTGATCCACCGGCGCGACGAACTCCGCGCCTCAAAGGTGATGCAGAAGCGATTCATGTCCCAGCCCAACGCCGAGGTGCTCTGGAACAAGGTCGTCGTGGATGTCCTCGGCGAGGACAAGATCACCGGCATCCGGATGCAGGACACCGTCACCGGCGAGGAATCCGATCTCGAGGTCAAGGGCCTGTTCATCGCCATCGGGCACACCCCGGCGACCGACTTCCTCAAGGACTCGGGCCTGGACTTCGATTCCAAGGGCTACATCAAACTCGGCACACGCCACAGCCACACCAACATCGAGGGTGTGTTCGCCGCAGGCGACGTCGCCGATGCCGAGTACCGCCAGGCGGTCACCGCCGCGGGCATGGGCTGCCAGGCGGCGCTGGACGCCGAGCGTTGGCTCGCCTCGCGCCTCGAAGAAGAAGCCGCCGCGACGGCCTGATCGCGCAGAACCGACCGTCCACACGCATCACGTGCGCCATCGACGCGCAAGTCCTGAACGGCGCGCGCTCAGACGGCGACCGCGAGCCGATCCATGCGCTGGCTTGCGCTGACGGTCGCGCCGGGCAGAACCGTCCCTGGCTTGGCCTCGACCACCGTGTTCGCCTGCGCCCGGCTCAGCCGGTTCGGGCCGAGGACTTCGCGCCCGATCGGCAGGCGGTGGTAGAGCCGGAACAGCGTGATCCCCGGCTTCACGTGACGCAGCGCGAGTTCGTGCAGCGCCAGTTCGCACCGATCATCGGCGATCAGGATCGTGTCCACGTGCTCGGGGAGCGTCGGATCATCGATCTGCAGCATCGGGATGCCGATGTCCTTCACCGGTTCGGTGGTGTCCGGACGGTCGATGAACGACGTCAGCGGCAGGCTCTGCATGCCCGCGATCCGCTCCTGCAGCCAGAAGGCGTGCTCGCGGCTGCCGAAGATGCCCAAGCGACTGCTCGCCCGGGCGATCATGTGATCGATCATCCGGTCCAGTCGCTCGGCGATGTAGGCCAGCAGCATCTCCTCGGAGGTGAACTCCGAGGCGCTGTGCAGGAATCCGGTCGGCGGCAATGTCGATTTCGGGTCGGTCGGCATGTCGGGCCTTTCAGCGCGGGTATGGAGGCGAGTGACCATTCGCGAACACCGTGCCAGCCGAG
>CAXAVQ010000344.1:0-3105 GCA_963971985.1 uncultured bacterium | reverse complement strand
CGGGCATCTTGCCCGTCCTGTCTTCACTCTTGGACGGGCAAGATGCCCGTCCCACCATCAGAACCAATCAATGACAACTCGATCCGCCCCACCCATCATTATCAATCAACCGAGTCACACCCACCTTCGCCGCGCACAGCACCCGCGCCGGCTCCCCCTCCACCACTTCGCCACACGTCGCCGCGTCGCGCACCTCGAAGTACTCGAACCCGTCGCCCACCGCCCGGCGCATGACCTCGCGCCCCGTCCCTTCCGCCTCCGCCGCCGTGGCGCCCGACTGGCCCAGTCGCTGGGCCACGCGGATGCCCCGTGACAGCCCCAGCGCCGCCTCACGGTCCTCGGGCTTCAGGTGCACATTGCGGCTGGACAGCGCCAAGCCATCCGGCTCGCGCACCGTCTCGCCCCCGATGATCTCCACGCCCAGCCCCTCGCGCGCACTCATCGCCGTCACGAGCTGCAGTTGCTGCCAGTCCTTCCTGCCGAACACCGCCGCGCTCGGGCGGCACAGTTCCAAGAGCCGCCGGCACACCAGGTACACCCCCGGGAAGTGCCCCGGGCGGTACTCGTCCTCCATGCCCTTGTCCACGACGCACTCGGGCAGGTCCACCGGCCTCGACCATTCGGGCCCGTCCTTGCCGCCGGGGTACATCACCTCGACCTCGGGCGCGAAGATGACCTCGCACCCGGCGTCGGCCGCCTTGCGCGCATCCGTCCCCAGATCGCGCGGGTACATCTCGAAGTCCTTGGCCTCGTTGAACTGGGCCGGGTTCACGAACACGCTCGCGATCACCGGGCCCTTCAGCCCGCGCTCGTCACGCACCCGCCGGGCCAGTTCGATCAGCTCGTGGTGCCCCCGGTGCAGCGCGCCCATCGTAGGCACCAGCACGCCGCCGGCCAGCCCGGCAAGGCCTTCCACATCGGTCACGATGTCCAGCGGCATCCGCTCGCTCGGCGCGTTCATGCCCGCAGCATATCCGGTGACTCCGCCGGTTTTCAGCAGTCGTCGGGGTCGGGCTTGGGCAGGTCTTCCTCGCCCAGCAGCGTGAAGTTCTTGCGCCGCAGGATCTGCCCCGCCAGCGTCGGGTCATCGACCGCCAGCGCGATCGTCGGCGTGCCGTTCGGTCGCAGCATGACCGGGTAGGAGAACCGGATGTTCAGTTCCGCCCCCAGCAGGTACAGGCACATCCGCGCCAGCGACTGCCCACCGGTCAGCTCGACCACCAGCACATCCATCTCGCTGAACGCCAGCCGGTGCTCCTGCAGGATCTGCTTCGCCGACTTGCAGTGGTTCGTGATGATCCGAACCACGGCGTGATCCGACGCCTCATGCACGCTGAGCGCGCAGACCTGGCACACCGGGTGCCGGTCGAACGTCTGGAGCAACTCGTAGAGTTTGCCGACCCGGTTATCCAGGAAGACGCTGAACTGCGTCACACTCGGCGGGGCGTACCCCTGGCTCGTTTCTAGTGGAGAAACGCTGCTCATCCCAAGCCCACCTCCGAACGCGGTCCCCGCGACAGATTCCACCGAACAAGGCCCGCAGGACACCCTGCAGGCCCCGCTCACCTTCCCCTAAATTACCATCACTCCCGCTGAGAACCTAGCAAAATCCCCTGAAAGATCGGAGATTCCGGGCCAGTCGCATCGGACGCATCACCTGCGCGAGCGCACGACCTCCACCGCCGGGCGCCCGTCCCCTGCTTCCGGCGCAAGTCCAAGCGCCGCCCCACCTTGCAGCAGGCGTTCGATCGCCCGCTCACCCCGTTCGCCGAAGTCCATCGTCAGTTCATTCACGTACAACTCGATGAAGTGGTCCACCAGACCGCCGGGGCCGTCTCCCCCGGATCGGGCCTCTTTGGTCGCAAACCGCATCGCGTAGTCCAAACCCTGCTCCCGATTGGCCGCGGCGTGCTCGATCGACTTCCTGAGCAGCCCCGCCACCTCCTCGCGAGTCCCCTCGCCGTACCGCGCGTCGAGGTCCGACCGGATCGCGTTCGCCCCGAGAGGCAGCGGCAGGCCACCGGTCTGCTCCGCCCACCACACGCCGAGGTCCACCACCTTCGCCATCCCCTCATCCGCGTAGGTCACCTGCGCCTCGTGGATGACCAGGCCGGCCTGCACATCGCCCGACAGGATCGCCGGCACGACGGTGTCGAAACGCATCGCCTTGTACCGCTCCGGCCCGAGCACCTTCGTGGCCTCGCCCTCGCTCACCAGCATGTTCAGCACCAGAAACGCCGAGGTCTTCGTCCCCGGCACCGCGATCACGCCGCCGCTGTCGAGCAGGGCCCGCAGCCACTCCGGCCCGAGTTCCTGCCCGGCCAGCCCCGCCTCGTGCGCGACGGACTCGGTCACCAGCACCTTCGGGCCGTAGCCCTCCCCGAAGCTCGCGCCGCAGTCGGTGAGCATGTACTGATCTCGGGCGTGAGCGTAGGCGTGCATGCTCATCGCCGTGATGTCCAGATCGCAACGCCCGAGCGCCCGCCGGTTGAGTTCCTCGATATCCGCAGCCACCGGCCGGAACCGGAAGCGCCCGGTATCGAACGCCGGCTCGAGCACCGGCGCATCATCCGGCCCGCCCTCAAGCCCCGCGGTGCCCAGGGGCCACCACATGAACGCGTCGTCCGGGTCGGGGGAGTGCCCGATGGTCAGTTCGATTGTCTCGTCGCTTGGCATCGGGGCATGGTAGGTCGCTCGGAGCCCTTTCGAGATGACGCTTCACCGGGGTGGCATGGCCATGCGCAGCATGGCTATGTGGACCGCAGAACCCAAGCTGCTCCGGCAGCCCCCGAATTCACTTCACCCGCGTGTACACCGCGCTCATGAACTCCGTCCACGACCCGTCATCGCCCAGCGCCTGCGAGCGCAGCACCCGCTCGTCGGGCCCGCGCACCTCGACGATGTCCTGGTACTTGGCCATCTTCGACGGGTCAGCGAAGCTCGGCCCCACCGTGTCCAGGGTCAGCACGTTGCCGCTGGCATCGCGAGTGCCGTCGTAAACGAACATGTGGGCCATCGGGCTGCCGATCCAGTTCCCGATGAACCGTTCCCGGATCGGGTCGTACCCGAGCGTCATGATCCCGGTCATCTCGCCCGCGCCAGGCA
>CAXAVQ010000343.1:0-3133 GCA_963971985.1 uncultured bacterium | reverse complement strand
GCGAGGGTGTTGGCCCGCCGGTTCGGCAAGCCGCGAGCGAGGCGTGACGGCGTGTACGAGAGTTTCTCGATGGCATCGAGCACGCGCTGACGGGTTGGCTCGGAGATCCGCTGGTCGTTCTTGTTGATGATCAGCGAGACCGTGGTCAGGGAAACCCCGGACTCCTTGGCCACATCCCGAATGTTCGCCCGTTGCTTTGCCATGGTGCCCTCGTGACGCCCAGCCGTGTGTCCGCAATCTGCGGCTCGATGAGCCACTAAACCGTTCCAGTAAAACATTTTACTACGATTTCGGCTGCAGTCCACTCGGAGATCATGGGGTGCTCTTGGGAGGGTGGCTGTCCTCAAGAGATCAGACCTACACCGTTAGCGCAATGCTGGCAGCAGGTTACGAACCCTACCAGGGCGTGGGCGTATCACCGGAATCTTCCAGGATTCTTTGCGTTCGCGGACCTTTACCCTTGAACCGAGTTGGGCTCTATGTACACTTGAAGTGTTGGTAAAACATTTTACCAATGCCATTCCAGATGCTGGGCCGGGGCCTGGCACCCACGCTGCACCCAAAAGGTGTCATGGTTCAAACACGAGGGATCGGGTCATGAAACTCGCACAGAACAGCCGTTTCAACGCCTTACCGAGGCACGCGCGTCGTGGCTTCACGCTGATCGAACTGCTCGTCGTGGTCGCGGTGATCGCGCTGCTTATCGGCATCCTTCTCCCGGCGCTCGGAAAGGCGCGTGAATCGGCGTTCCGAGTGCAGTCGTCGAATAACCTCAAGAACATCCAACTGATCATGCAGGTCTACGCCGTTGATTACGACGGCGTCTACCCGATCGTCACACCAGGCCCGGGTGGTGTGGTGGGGCAGACGAGTCGGGTTCTTCCGCCGGAAACCCTGTTTACGCGACAGTCCGACTACGGCGGCTTCGCCGGGTTCTTCAACCTCGATCAGCTGGATCGTGCGACCGCCGATGGCCTCAACACCAGTTGGACGCGCGATTACCCCGGATACCCCGTCTACCGTTCGGGCCAGTGGCGACCGGTGTCTTTCACGTCGCCGTCCCGCGAACCTCTGCTCAGACGGTATATGCAGGATGGAGCGGGCGACTTCAAAGTGCTCCAGAACCCCGCCGACACGGGTGACGGGGACACCGCTGAGGCAGGCGGCGATCCTTCGCGTTGGCCACTCGCGGTGCCAAGCGAAATTAGCGAAGAGAAGGATGTCGTTTGGTACAACATCAGTTACTTCTACGTCGCCGGTCTGAAGAACAACGAGGCCGCTCGGGTCGGTTTCCTCGGAGATGAAACGAACGCGAACGACATCGGCGGCGGGCAGTTCTCCTCCGGGTTTGCCGGCACACTGCGGTCGAACCTGTCGTTCTTCGGTAACGATCGTGACCTGACGGGCTACCAGCCTCAGGACAACCACGGCACCAGCGGCGGTAACTTCGCCTACACCGATGGAAGCGTGGAGTGGATCGGCGGCAAAGATACCGCTCACGAGCAGATCTTCGATCAGATCAACCGCCGTTACGACCCGAACACGCAGTCCGAGGACCAGAGGCGCAGCAACCAGGTCATGTCGGTCGACTGAGTTCCCGGAGAACACGGATAACCGTCTGTGCGAGCGAACGCCCTCCGGGGCGTTCGCTGCGTTTTTGACTAACGGTTCACCGATCGCCGCAGATCTGTCCGAAATTCGCGAGCACCAGGTTGAGATCGGCGAGCGTGACTTCACCGTCGCCGTTCGCGTCGCCCGATCCTGAGGCGGTTCCGAAAGTTGAGAGCACGAGGTTCAGATCGGGCAACCCGACCCGCCGATCGCCGGTGATATCACCGGGACAGAATTCGACGTTCGTGGTGTTCAGTAGGACCCGTGTCTGGACCGAAGTCTGACTCGACGTGAACAGGTCCGGCCGATCGTCGTCGTTCGCGTCCAGAACCGCGAGGTGAGCGGGGCGGAATGGCATGGCGATCGTCGATCGGGAGAAACTCCGTGACCCGGAGTTGTGAAGCACCGTAAGAGTCTGTGTGGTCGGGTTGGCGACGGTGATGTCCGGCAGCCCGTCGCGGTCGAGATCTGCGGAAACGATCGCCTGAGCCGCGGTGCCGGCGAAGAGGAAGTCGCCCGCTTGGAATCCGCGGGCACCGTCTGAATAGAACATGGACACGGATGCTGAGCCAGCGCATGCGGTTGCGAGATCCGGTACTCCATCACCGTCGAAATCAAGAGCGATCAGACCGCTCGGAGATGCGCCGGTGGAGAGTGATACGGCTGGTCCGCTGAACTCGACCTGCGACCCTTCCAGAGAACCGAAGTACACCTCGATAGAGGCGTTCCCGGTACAGGTCACCGCGAGGTCGATCACACCGTCGAGATCGAAGTCGGCCAGTGCCAGGCTGTCGGGAGCGGGACCGGTCTCAATGCGGATGCCCGCGCTGAACAGGCCATCACCGAGGTTTGGAAGGATCGCGATCTTTGCCTCGCCCCTGAGAGGAACGAGCAGCTCGGGCAGACCGTCTTTGTTCAGGTCAGCCGCGAGCGGTCTGAACGGTTGTAAGCCGATCGGTAGAACCGCGCCGAGCGAGAAGCCTCCGTCCGCTTTCTGTCGAACGATGTTCGCGCGCCCGGTGGCGGGGCTGGTCGTCACGATGTCCGCGAGACCGTCCCCTGTTACGTCGGCAATCGTCGCAAACCGCAACTGGCCACCCGCTTCGATCGGTGCTCCCGGGTTCTGTGCGCCGGAACCGTCGACAGTGACGAAGAGTACGGCGCTCAGTTCCGGTTGCACGGCGAGGACGGTATTCTCGGCGAGGTTCCCGGTGCTCGGGACGACGGAGGAACCGATTACCGGCAGATTGCCCGGGCCCGCGACCTCGAACTGGATCGATTGCGTTGCCCCGGTCATGGCCGGGGTCGACGCGATAAGCGCGAGTGCCTGCCCCATCACCATTCGACCTGCTGCTGGCATATCGAAGAGGGTATCGGCAAATCTTGCGCGTGCCAGTCCGCCGGGTCTCCGGTGGCTGTCCCGGCAGCGGAACTTGATACTCGCGGCGTTATTGGACGACAAAAAAGCCCCGTTGGATCGGGGCTTCTCGGGTGTGCACCGGCTTGTGGATTACGCCATGGA
>CAXAVQ010000342.1:0-3136 GCA_963971985.1 uncultured bacterium | reverse complement strand
TATCGATGAAGTTCAGCAGGTAGTGCTTGCCGTTGTGGATGTGGCGCACCGAAACCGCAGATGCCTTGATGGTGATCCCGCGCTCCCGCTCGAGGTCCATCGAGTCGAGCATCTGCTCGCGTGCTTCGCGCTCCGTGATCGCGTTCGTCGACTGCAGCAGCCGGTCCGACAGCGTGGACTTGCCGTGGTCGATATGGGCGATGATCGAGAAGTTCCGAATAATCGGGTTCTCCGGGCACGAGCCCTCATCGCCGAGGGAGGGATCGAGAGCGAGGATTGGCTTGATTTCGGCCATCGAGGGGGTGCTTCACCGTCAGTGAGCGGCGGGGAGGGGGCCCAGCGCCGGGGTCGAGTGGTTCAAAACGATCGGAGGGGCCCGACCAGAGGCCGGTCCGCGATTGTAGCGTCCACTCGCCCGGAAGTCGCGGCGAGACTATTCCCGTACGTATCCGACGATACTCAACGCCCCTCGCGCTGGCGACGCTGGCGCTCCGCCGTCATCGGCGTCGCAAACGCGTGGAAACGCACGCCCTGGTCCACGTTCGGCGCGCTCGGCTTCGGCAGCCACCCCCAGAACGCCGGAGGCCCGGAGTTCACCACCGTCGTCGGTGGGTGCCAGTGGAACGAAATGACCGAATAGTTCTGGCTCAGGTCGTGGTTGCCGAAGTATTTCCACGAGCGCGTGACGTCGGGCGCCCGGCTCGCGAACTCGCGCTGACGAATGATGTCGACCGGGATCCACTCGCCGCGCTGATTCTCCTGGTCGACCATCAGGAAGAACTCGACCCATGCGATCACAGGGGGGCGGTTGTCCTCTCGCTGTGCTTCGTGGTCGTAGCCGATGACCACCCGCGCCGGAATCCCCGCAGCCCGGTACACCGCGCAGAGCAGGTTCGCCATGTCCAGATTCGATCCACGCTGCTCACGGGCTGCCCAGACCGCACCGCGGACGTTGTACCCGGCCGTCATCGCCGCGCCGCCGGCAGTGGACTTGAAGATGTCCGAATCACGGTCGGCCAGGTAGGGCCCCTCAGACGGCTGGTACCACTCGATCACCTTCGAGGCCAGGTGCTTGGCGAGGTAATACGGTTTCACACGCTTCGCGTTCCCGTTCGTCCAAACCTCCACGAGGCGGGCGATCTCGGGCGCATCCGCCTCCACGTACAGCTGCGAGCCCAGCGACGAATTCAACGCTTCGGGGAGTTCCTGCTTCGGCCAGTCGACCGCGAACGCCCGTTCCTCGTCGATCACCGTCTTGAACGCCTGCATCGACGTCTGCACGCTCAGGCGCAGGCTCTTCGCCTGGATGTTCTTCGCGTCCCACACCAGCAGACGCTGACCCGACTGGTACCCGTCGAGCAGACGCGGCTCGCCTTGGATCTCATCATCGCCGATTTGCAACCGGGACTCGGTCAGCGAGTCGTCCATCACCGTGAAGGCAGTGTCTGTGGGGATGGGGTACGCGATCACCGCGGCGTCGATCTTGAAAGGCTCGGTCCGGTAGACCGGCCGGTCCACGTTGATGTCTCGCCGGTTGCCCGTCAAACCGAGCAGCAGGATCTCGCCGTTCAGCGTCCACTGCTGCCGGTCCGCTTCGATACGGAGCACCAATGGCTCATACGGCACCGCCTGAACAGGAGCAGGACGAGGCGTCGTCGTCGAGGGCTGAGCCGCCGCCAGCGCTGAGCCGATCAGCAGCGAGAACCCGAGACCGACCAGACCGATCCCGTGGATGGTCGAACGGGACAGTGATGAAAAGCGTCGCGGCATGGTGAAGGACCCTCCAGTGAGCGTGCGTCCGTGCATTCTACGAGGCCCGGATGCCCTTCCAGCGTTTGTCGCCCGATCGGCACCAAAGTTCCGCCCCGGTCTCAGCGGTTGCGCATGAAATTCGCCGTATGCGAGAACCGCTGCTCCAGAAACGCGCGGAGCTCGCCCGAGATCCCACGATCATCCATGGCCAGCCACATGCACCGCAGCCATTCATCTACCGCCTCCTGGGTCACCGGGAACGGCATATGACGCATCCGCAGGCGAGGGTGACCCCGCTTCTCGATGTAAAGCTGCGGGCCGCCGAGCCAGCCGCTCAGGAACTCGTACAGCTTTTCACGCGATTCCCGGTCGTCCGGTGGGTGCATCTCGCGCAGCAAGGGCGATTCGTCGCGGATCCGGTCGTAGAACGCGTCCACGAGGCCGCGGACGCCGGAATCGCCACCGATCGCGTCATACGGCAGGTTATCGGGCCCAAAAGAGTGTTCGGAATCGTGAGAGGAAGGCTGTTGGGTCATACAGAACCAGCTGAGAGTAGGTTTTTGTTCAGAATCCAGAAAAGGGTCTTGTACGGGTAGTCGTGTTTGGGTAGCGTCAGGGCATGATCGCACACGTCCAGACGTTTCTGTTGCAGGGTATCGCCGCCGAGCGCTGCGAGGTGGAAGTCGACATCACCGAGGACGGCGTCTACAAGGAGACGATCGTCGGCCTCCCCGACACCGCCGTCCGCGAATCCATGGAACGCGTTCGCTCGGCCATCAACAACGCCGGCTACTCGTTCCCCGCCGCGCGCCTGCTCATCAACCTCGCCCCCGCCGACGTCCGCAAGGAAGGCCCGGTCTACGACCTGCCGATCGCCATCGGGCTGCTCATGGCCGACGGCGTCGTCCGCCCGCCCCGTCAGCCCGATGAAGCCGGTCTCGACCCACGCCGCTTCCTCTTCGCCGGCGAACTCGCCCTCGACGGTCGCGTTCGCCCGGTTCGAGGCGCCATCGCGATGGCGACCCTCGCCAAGTCCCTCGGGCTCGACGGCGTCGTCGTCCCGATGGAGAACGCGTCCGAAGCCGCCGTCGTCGACGGCGTCGCCAACGACGACTACAACGGCGGCAGCAGCTTCGTGGCCGACAACGGCTACACGTTCGAGATGCGGATCCGGCTCGACTCGCTCGGCTGGGACCTCACGCAGCCGATGGCGCGGATGCCGCTGACGATGTCCATCATGGACCGCGACTTCTCGTGGCCGATCGACGCGGAGCGCTTCATGCGCCACTGGACGTGGTGGCAGGGCCGCTGGTTCAACAACTTCAACGAGGGCATGGCCTTCATCGCGGGCGACCCGAGCGTGACCGTGTCGTCCGGCCCCGTC
>CAXAVQ010000341.1:0-3154 GCA_963971985.1 uncultured bacterium | reverse complement strand
GTCTCAGGGCCTCTCCGCCCGCGTGTACGAACATCACGATCGGGTGACCGGCATCGACGTGCGGGTCGATCGGATGGGTGCCGGAGAGCCGATCGTGGTGATGAACGGCCTGCTCGGGATGAACGAGCACTGGTTCCCCTGCATGAGCCACCTCATCGGGGATCACGTGCCGTTCGATGCCGAGATCCTCCTGCTCCAGCCGCCCCTGCTGGAGATGAAGGGCTCGGGCTGTTCGGTGCAGGGCGTGAGCCAGCTCCTGGTCTCGCTGCTCAACACCCTCGTCGAGCGTCCCGCCATTCTGGTGGGGAATTCCTTCGGCGGGCACGTCGCCCTGCGGATCGCGATGGCCTATCCGAAGCTCGTTCGAGGACTGGTGCTCGTCGGATCATCCGGCCTGTTCGAGCGCGGGTTCGAGCGGGACGTGACGCACAACCCGTCTTACGACTTCGTCGACCGCAAGATCCGTGAGATCTTCTACGACCAGTCGAGCATGCTCCCCGGCATGACCGAGATGGCCCTCGATGCCCTTTCCCGGCGCACCTCCGCCCGGGCGATGGTCCGCCTCGGCAAGAGCGCCAAGCGGGATCACCTCGGCAAGGAACTGCACACGGTCCAGTGCCCGGCGCTGATCGCCTGGGGGCGCCAGGACAACGTCACCCCGCCGGAGGTCGCCGAGCAGTTCGCCGACCTCATCCCGAAGAGCCGTCTGCGCTGGACCGATCGCTGCGGGCACGCTCCCCACATTGAGCACCCGTCCAAGCTCGCCGCCGACATCCAGGAGTTCGTTTCCGATGTGCTCTCCGGCGAGTTCGTGGCCGATCGGGAGGCGGGAAGCGCGCGATCCTCGCGACGCAACTCGGGGCAGGGAGTGGCCTGAATGGGTCGGCTCGCGCCGCTCGGTGAACGCCGGCCCACGGGCAACGCCTGGACGAGCATCATCGGCGCGGGTCTCGCGCTGAAGCTCCGCAAGCGGGTGGAACTGCTGTCCGACCTCGACCACTGGTCGAAGAACGCGCAAGCGATACAGACCCAGCAGCTCCGCACGCTCCTGACGCTGGCCCAGCGCACCGAGGTCGGTCGAGAGGCGGGCTTCGCGACGCTGCTCAGTCTGAGCGATGCCGATTTGCTCCGTGACTATCGCAAGGCCCTCCCGCTCGCCGACTACGAGCAGTACCGCGCCCAGCTCGCTCGGACTCGCGAGAACGCCGAGCCCGACGTCTGCTGGCCCGGCGTCGTCATGGACTGGGCCCAGACCTCCGGTACCACCGGCGGCGAGAAATACATCCCGGTTTCGAAGCAGATGATGCGCTCGAACTACATCGCGGCGCTCGACATCTTCGCCCACTCCATCCGGCGCGGCCTGCCGCTCCAGGACCTCTTTGGCGGCAAGATGCTCTTCCTCGGCGGCACCACCCAGGTCACGACGAACGAGCACGGCATCCGCACCGGCGACCTGTCCGGGCTGGTCACGCCGCTGATTAAGTGGCCTTTGTCGCAGGTGTACTCACCCGGCAAGGACGTCGCGCTGCTCTCGGACTGGCCGAAGAAGATCCAGAAGATCACCGAACTGTCCATCAATCAGGACGTCCGCTTCGTCAGCGGCATGTCGTCGTGGTCGCTGCTGCTCTTCGAGCAGCTCGTGGAGATGGCCCGCGAGCGCTCCGGGGGCAAGGTCACCACGCTGCGTGAGATCTGGCCGAATTTCCGGATGTTCATCCACGGCGGGACCCGCTACCCTCCCTTCGACCCGCGCGTGCGCACGGCGTGGTCCGGTGATCCCGAAGACGACGTGCCCTGCCGCCTCGAGGTCTACCCGGCGTCCGAGGGCTTTATCGCGGTGCAGGACCAGCCCAACAGGGATGGTCAGCCGTCGCCGCTCCGCCTGCATACCGACATCGGCATCTTCTACGAGTTCGTCCCTGCCGAGGAGATCGACGATCCGAACGCACGCACGTTCACGGTCGGCGAGG
Source organism: uncultured bacterium (assembly GCA_963971985.1). GTDB lineage: Bacteria > Planctomycetota > Phycisphaerae > Phycisphaerales > UBA1924 > JANSXG01. The sequence continues at coordinate 1,184 of CAXAVQ010000341.1, read as the reverse complement.
TCGAAACCGGCCAGCGGTATGTGGTCGTCATGTCCACCTGCGCCGGGCTCTGGCGCTACATCATCGGCGACGTGGTCGTGTTCGACTCCGTGCCGGGACCGAACGGAACCGGCGGCGTGCCGCGACTGCGCATCGTCGGGCGTCACAAGCACTTCATCAACGCGTTCGGCGAAAACCTCATTGTCGAGCAGATCGAGAACGCCGTTGTCAGCGCTCGCGATGAGACCGGTCTGGAAGTGGGGGAGTTCACCGCGAGCCCGGTCTATCCCACCGAAACCATTCGCGGCGGTCTGGAACTCGTCATCGAGCTCGCCGACCCCGACACACCGCTCGACCGCTTCGGTGCTCGCTTCGACCACGCCCTCAAGGCCCAGAACGTGGACTACACGACCAAGCGGGGGGAATCCTTCGGTATGACCGACCCCCGGATCACGCCGGTCCCGATGGGCATGTTCAGCGACTGGATGGCCTCGCGAGGCAAACTCGGTGGGCAGAACAAAGTTCCCCGCTGCGCGAACCACCGCGACTTTGTCCAGGGCTTGCGACAAATGGCGGGTCTGCCTCCCGAATGAGGGTGTCGTGACGCCCGTATCATGATCGCGGCCATTCTCGCGGCCTCCAGAAATTCCCGCGCAACGCACGAACCGACGCGATGTCCTCTCAAACGCCAACCCAGACACCGATCGGTGAACGCGACCGCGCGCGGTCGCGCCCGTGGTGGCTCGCGATCTGGTCTGGCGTCCGCTGGCTGTTCTCGAAGCGGATCTTCCAGGTCTACCTGACGCTGCTGGTCCTCTCGCACCTGGTCATCGCCATCTTCGATCCGACCTACCCGACGCTCGGAGCGAACACGCCCGAAGGCGTGTCACGCCAGACCGTGCAGGTCGACGCGATGGGCCGGGACGGGCCGGTCGCCGGAGAGCCGTCGTTCGCGGTTTCGGTCCTGCGCTGGGATCCGTCGGCCCTGGACGAGACCAAGCTCCCGGTCCTGCTCCTCCACGGCAGCCCGCCCGCCTACGCCGGGCTCGATTTCAAATGGCTGGCACCACGCATCGCGTCAACCGGCAGGGTCGTCTACTCCATCGACCGACCGGGTTACGCCGGGTCGGGCAAGTACCCGCCGAGTTTCTCAGCCAAAGCCAACGCGCGTGTCGCGCTCGCAGCGATGGAGAAACTCGGCGTCG
>CAXAVQ010000340.1:0-3159 GCA_963971985.1 uncultured bacterium | reverse complement strand
GGAGCATCTCCATGGCGGCCTCGTTGGCCCCGCCGTGGAGCGGGCCCTTGAGGGCGGCGATGGCGCCGGTGACGGCGCCGTGGATGTCGCTGAGGGTCGCGCTGATGACGCGGGAGGCGAAGGTCGACGCGTTGTAGTCGTGCTCGGCGTAGAGGATGAGCGAGACGTCGATCACGCGGGCGTGCTCGTCGCTGGGCTTGTTGCCGGTGATCATGTAGAGCAGGTTGGCGGCGTGGGACAGCGACTCGTCGGGCTCGACGATTTCGCGGTCGTCGATGACATTCTGCATATGCCCGATGATCGTGGGGATCTGGGCGGTGAGGGTCTTGGCCTTCTCGAGGTCGGCCTCGGGGGAGACCTCCTGCGAGTTGGGGTCCATGTTGCCGAGCATGCTGACGGCGGTGCGGAGGACGTCCATCGGGACGGCGCTGCCGGACTTGAGCCACGGGCCGGCGGTGCGGAGGTAGTCGATGACCGCGCCGGGGATCTGGCGCTGGGAGGCGAGTTCGGTGGAGAAGGCCTTGAGCTCGCTCTCGGAGGGCTTGTGGCCGACGAGCAGGAGGTGGGCAACTTCCTCGAAGGTGGCGTTCTCGGCGAGGTCGGCGATCTCGTAGCCGCGATAGATGAGCGAGGTCTGGTTGACGGCGCAGATGGCGGTCTTGCCGGCGATCATGCCTTCGAGGCCGGACGATTTGAGTTCTGCGGTAGCGGACATGGCGGCTCCGTGTGTGAGAAGGGGTGGGATGAGGACGTTCCGGCCCGTTTTCGCGGGCTCGATCGGGCCGGGCATTGTAGCCGATTGCGTCGATTCGACCGGGGAAAACGGGCCGAACGCCGGGTCAGGCGGAGGGGGCGGGCTGGGGCGCACCGGGGGTGGAGCCGAAGGCCCACTGCTCGCCGGGGGTGTAGCCGAGGGCGGCGTAGAGCTGCTCGCGGGTCTGGACTCGGTCGAGGAAGGCGTTGACGTCGCCGTCGCGATGCAGGTCGCCGAGGATGCGGGCCGTCTCGCCCATCGCGGCGCGGAGCGTGGTGACGGGCCAGATGACGCAGGAGTAGCCCATGGCGGCGAAGCGCGAGATGTTGATGATGGGGGTCTTGCCGAACTCGGTCATGTTGGCGAGCAGGAAGGCGCCCGACTTGTAGGCGCGGAGCTCGTCGGCGACGCGGGTGAAATCGTCTTCGCTGCGCAGGCCCTCGGGGAAGATCATGTCGGCGCCGGCGTCGAGGTAGGCCTTGGCGCGCTGGATGGTGGCCTCGATGCCGTCCACGCCCGCGGCGTCGGTGCGGGCGCAGACGACGAAGCCGTTGCCGAGGGCGTCGCGGGCCGATGCGGCGGTGGCGACCTTCTCGGCGAAGTGGTCGATCGGGATGAGGGCTTTGCCATCGAGGTGGCCGCAGCGTTTGGGGAAGACCTGGTCCTCAATGTGGAAGCCGGCGGCGCCGGCGCGGGTGTACTCGTGGACGGTGCGGGTGAGCATCTCGGTCTCGCCGAAGCCGGTGTCGGCGTCGGCGAGGACGGGCAGGCCGGAGGCGAGGGAGACCTGCTGGATGACGTTGCAGAACTCGTTGAGGGTGAGCAGGCCGATGTCCGGGACGCCGAAGCTGGCGGTGACGGCGGCGCCGGAGACGTAGAGCCCCTCGAAGCCGGCCATCTTGGCCTGGCGGGCGACCATGCCGTTGAAAGCGCCGGGGAGGCCGACGCAGCGGGAGGACATGAGCGAGCGGAGGCGGTTGCCGGGGGTGTCGGAAGGGGTGGTGGTCATGGGAGCCATGATAGAGATCGGTGCGAGGCCGACCAGCCGGCGGGGGATATGGGAGCCCGGCACGAATGCCGGGGGGTTCCCCCGACCCGGGGGCCATATAACCAAGTCAAATGTACGCAATCGGCATTTTTTGCCGGTTATACCGGAAAATCACTGAGCATCGGACCTGAATGCGGGTACTTTTTCATGGTCTGCGCCGCCTATTCGGGTGGCAGAGGAAGAGAACTTTTCAGACTGAGGAGAGAGACATGACCCGCAAGACCGCCCTGTTCGGGGCCGCGACGCTTGTCGCTGTGTGCGCTGGATCGGCCAGCGCTCAGACGTACGCCTACAACGTCGACTTCAACGCTCCCGGCGCGCCGACCGTGAACAACAACGGTGGCACGTTCGACAGCATGTCGACGACGTTCAACCACTCGACCAACCGGCTGACCTTCTCGGTGACGTTTTCCGACCAGGTCACCAAGGGCTTCACGCTCGCGATCAACGGCGGCGCGAACCCGAAGGGTCACGGCGGCGAGATGGCGCTGTTCTACTTCGACGCGAACAACCTCGCGGCCCCGAAGTTGACCACGTACAACTACAACGGCCAGAACAACATCACGTCCTACTTCGACGGTGACGGCGTCACCGGTGGTATTCAGGCGCCCGACAAGATCCAGAGCAACGCGGATCTGAACGTTGGTGACTCGCTGTTCGCTCAGGACTCGGGCGGCAAGCGCACGCTGTCGTTCTCGATCGACGCGACGGACATCGTCGGTCACAACCCGGCGTACGGGAACGCCGCCGACTGGACCGGCGCTCAGTTCGCGGAGGCCTTCGGCATCTGGATGCACCCGTTCAAGACGTTCAACCCGACGTACGACGGCAACGGCAACATCACGAGCCTGCAGAACGGCGGCCAGGGCTGGTTCGACGGCACGATGCTGCAGACCACCCTCATCCCGCTGCCCAGCGCTGCGGCGATGGCCGGCGTCGGCCTCTTCGGTCTCGGCCTGCGTCGTCGGCGCTGAGTCGGGCCTGCATCACGGCAATTGAAAAGGGCGTGCCGCATGGCACGCCCTTTTTCGTTGACGGTGTGTCCTGCTGATTACTCGAAGCGACCGCGATCCACGAAGGGGATGTCGTAGAGCGACTGCACGGCGTTGGCGTCCTGCTCGCGGAGGTTCGAGAGTTTGTCGATGGCGCCCTGGACCTTGTCCTCGCCGACGGCGATCTCGCCGAGCAGGCGGAACTTGTGGTCGAGGATGCCCTCGAGGTCGGCGCTGGTGTTGCGCGCGTGGCCCGCGGGGTACATGACCATGCCCGAGTCGTGGGTCTTGCCCTGGTCGTCGGTGATCTTGATGGAGGTCGGGATTCCGTCGGGGTAGTTGCGGTCGAACTCCGGGCCGCCGTG
>CAXAVQ010000339.1:0-3171 GCA_963971985.1 uncultured bacterium | reverse complement strand
TGCGCTACCTCTCGCTGTCCGGTCGGATGTCCAGCGGCGAGAACCTCGTCTTCGTCACCCGCGACTCCGGCTCGGGCACGCGCAACGGCTTCCAGAGCTCCATCGGCGTCGAGCCCTCCTGGGGCGTCGGCGAGAACGTCGGCCCCAAGATCAACGACAACCCCTCGCGCCTGCTCGGCCCGAACTTCGTCCCGTCCAACGCCGGCGGCTCCAGCACCATGGAAGGTCGCGTCCGCAACCACCGCCTCGCCATCGGCTACACCGGCGCCGAACGCGGCAACGGCTCCTGGCTCGACGCCGGCCAGCTCGACGCCCTCGGCGTCCGCAACGACGGCGGCACCAACTACGCCCGCCCGAACATCGACAACGTGCTCGACAACGATGTCGACGGCTACCGCATCGGCGGCCCCGAGACCTTCGCCACCGTCGGCGACCCGCGTGCGGAGTCGATGCCCGGCGGCGATGCCGGCAACACCAACCCCGCGATGGCCAACCCCGCCGCCGCCGCCTACCTGAACAACATCACCCGCTCCATCGAGGCCTTCGTCGACCTGCCCGGCAACGACGACACCCTCTTCACCCCCGGCGAGTTCCTCGCGCTGAGCTTCACCCTCACCAGTTCGACCGACTTCATCCAGGACGCCCTCGACCCGGACAACTGGATCCCCAACCCCGCCCTCAACCAGGCCCTGCAGGACTACATCCGCGCCAACAACATCGACCTCGCCGACCCCGGCCTCGCCGACGGCGCCTTCGGCACCTACTCCACCACCGGTCGCGTCCCGACCCGCACCACCGGCTTCACCTACACCGACGGCGTCGCCAACGGCCAGAACTACGTCGACCAGGCCGGCAACGACGTGACCTACGGCGCGTCGCTCAGCGCCCGCAACCGCATCGCCGGCGACTTCAACAACGACGGCCTGCGCGACATCAACGACGCCGCCGGTCTCGTCGCCGCGTGGAACGACCGCAACGGCGGACCCGCTTGGGCCGCCGGCACCGACGCCGTCATCGAGATCCTTGGCGACTTCAACGGCGACGGGAACTTCAACTCGGACGACGTCCGCTACTGGGCCGACGGCCTCGCCATGGTCGACGGCCAGCTCGACCGCAAGGCCGGCTACACCGCCGTCGACGACAGCTTCGGCGATAACTTCTTCGGCACCACCAAGGCCACCGGCGCCTCCTACGTCGCCGGTGACTCCCGCGCCGACATCTCCAACGCCGAAGGCCTCGAAGCCCGCGGCTGGGCTCCGGTTGGCGCCGACGGCATCATCGACGCCAACGACATCGACTACGTCCAGGCCAACCTCGGCGACTGGTCCTCCCTCGCCGACGCCTCGCTCATCGACCTCTCCGCCGACATCAACGGCGACCTCATCGTCGATCAGGCCGACCTCTGCGAACTCGTCACCGAGATCCTCGGCACGTCCTACGGCGATGTGAACCTCGACGGCGTCGTGGACATCGCCGACGAGACCATCGTCATGGACAACATGACCGTGCAGCCCGAGGACATGGGCTGGGCCAGCGGCGACCTCAACGGTGACGGCGTCGTCGATCAGACCGACCTCGACATCGTCCAGGGCGTCATTGACCCCTGCAACGTCACCGACTGCCCCGGCGACGCCACCGGCGACAACACCGTCGACCTCGCCGACCTCAACCTCGTCCTCGCCAACTTCGGCCAGGCCACCGAGATCGGCGACGTCACCGGCGACGACAACGTCGACCTCGCCGACCTCAACCTCGTCCTCGCCAACTTCGGCACCAGCTGCAACTGATCAACACGGGGCCACGCCCCGACCGATCACGCAACCACGACCAGCGGGCGTCCTCCGGGACGCCCGTTTTTCTTTTGGCTGCTGAAGTTGTTCAATCGACTGCCTTCCTGAACAGACTTCGGACCACGCCCGCGCCAAAGCACGGAACCCAGAACATGATCAGGAAAACCCGAAGCAGACCCAGCCAACCAACCGGCCACGCGAGCAGCGAGTCCGGGTCGATCTCGAATGCTCTCCAGACGACCGGTATACCCGCGACGTATCCAGCAACGAGCACCTGAGCAGCAACAACAATGACCAAGAACCTGCCGAACGACATCTCAAGAGCGCTATGAAGCGTGTATGGAATGAACTTGATGGCAGCCAACGCGGTCGGCACCCCGAATAGCGCAGCGGTGAAGGCGTAGACAAACCGCCGACCCTCCGTCCCAGGACCACCCCCGAGGTAGACGACAAGGTCAAAGCCGATACTCGCAGCCCAGAACACGATGCAGAGATAACAAAGGCAGAACCACTTGATGTCGCCCAAAGAGAAGCGCGATCGCTTGACAAACTGAATGTGTTGCGACATCGAGGACATCCGGAAGCAGAATACGCCCAGGAAAGCCGATGTGTTCTCTTCTCAGTTCGGAGCGTGCCGTGGTGGAAGCGCAGCGAAGCCCACGTGAGGCACAGAACGGGTTCAACTATCCGGCTGAAGCTCCTCCGTGTCATCGAAGTCGATACGCTCGCGTACCGTCACGAAATGCTCGAACTCACCCGGCGGAACCAGCAACTCAGAGACAGCGCGAACGCCCCCGGTCTTCGCGTCAGTCTCAATGATGACCAGACGCACGTGAAAGTCGGAGTCGATCCGGAAACGGAACCGATCTGCGGCCTCTCTTTCATGAGAAACTTCGAGTTCTACTCTGCCACCTTCATATTCATTGAACCAAGTCGTACCGGTCCTGCTCTCGTCCTCGTACGCCTCGGATCCACTTCGCGTCTTCTCCCGCCTCTTGACCAATCCCGCCGCGGGCGCACCGTTCACCAGGTTCGATGGGTGATCAACAGATAGCACGTCGTTAAACGACTCGATGCCATCCTGCGAGAGAGCGATCCGATACGACACCACCTCTCCCATCGGAGTGCTCCAGACCCTGATCCCAATCGCCACCAATATCGATGTAACCGCGATGCAGATCAGGCAAGCAACTGTCGTCGAGAAGCGACTAGAGTTTTTCGGGGCATCCATGGTCCGATCCTTTCGGCGTCCGATGTCAAAGTCGCGCGATTCACCCAGTCTACTGGCCCGGATCGACCACGTTCCTCTTCACACGTCGCCCGTGGCCTACGCCCGACTCCATCGGGCTAGATTGGGATGAAGACCTGTTGCTCCGCGCGT
>CAXAVQ010000338.1:0-3181 GCA_963971985.1 uncultured bacterium | reverse complement strand
CTGCGGAGCAGAGATTCCATGCCGGCGGTGTCGCCGGAGGCGAGCATGGATTCGGCGAGCAGCTCGACCGCCTCGGGGTCATCGGGTCGGATGGAGTAGACGATTTCAGCTTGTTCGCGTGCCTCTGCAGGGCGATCGAGCCCGAGCAGGGCCTTCGCGAGGCCCATGCGGGCTTCCCATTCGGCCGGGCGACGCGAGACGGCTTCGCGGTATTCGGTGGCCGCGAGTGTGTAATCGGAATCTTCGAGGGCCTGATCGCCGGATTCGACGACGACGAAGACCGGACGCTGCTCGGCGCACGCGCTGAGGCCAAGGAGGCCGGCGGTGGCGCTGAGGACCAGGGATCGGAGGAGGGTCGTTGACGGCATCGGCTTGGAACTCCCTGAGCGTGCATCGAACGGCTCGGTCGACCGAGCTCGGCGGGGTTAGTGTACCCGAACTTGTCCTATTGTCGGACCGTTGCGAGAGGATCCGCCAGTGCCCGAGGGTCAGCAGACAGTCGAATGGCTGGATTCGGTGCTCCTTCGCCACGAGGTCCCGGGGTCGGGAGCCCACGTGGACTGGATGATCGCTCCAGCCGGGCGGGCGTCGGTCGATGACCGCGTGCTCCTGACGTGGCGGTTGGACGAGGCAATCGGGCGGGCCTTGGCGGGAACCGGCGGGCCGATCGGGGACTTCGAGGCGGTCCGGATCGCCGATCATCGGTATCGCTATCTCAGTTACGAAGGGGAGGTCTCCGGTGGTCGTGGCACGGTGCTCCGGGTCGCGTCGGGGCGTGTCCGCATCATCGAACGTTCTCCGTTGCACTTCGAAGCCGATGCGAACTTCGCGAGACTCCTTCGTGTGGCAGGCAAGCGGATCGGGGATGCGCCGATGCCCGAGGATGCTGGCGGGCCGCCGCTCGGGCTGTGGCGATTCCGCAGCGTGACGCGTTCGGCGGAGGGCGGGTAGGCTTCGCGCATGTGCGGTTTGTTTGGCTTGGCAGCGGTCTCTGGCGCGCAACTCACGATCCCTGATCGTGAGCTGGAGCGACTGCGCGATCTGCTCACGCATCGCGGTCCGGACGATGCCGGGCTATGGCGCGGGGGGCGGTCGGGCTCTGAAGCGCCGACCGTGGCGATGGCGCACCGGCGTTTGTCGGTGATCGATCCGGGACCGCCGGGGCACCAGCCGATGGTCTGGGGGAAGGCCTCGGATGGTCGCGAGCGGTTCGTGCTGGCCTACAACGGCGAGCTCTACAACGATGCGGAGATGCGCAAGGCGCTCTCGGATGCCGGCGTCACGAGTCACACGCACTGCGACACGGAGACGGTGCTGCTGAGTCTGGCGAATTTCGGCGTGAAGGCGCTCTCGCAGTTCCGGGGCATGTTCGCGATCGCGCTCTACGACCGCGAGCACCACAAACTCCTTCTTGCCCGGGACCCGCTGGGTATCAAGCCGCTGTATTTCGCGATCGGTGAGCATCCGGACGGCAGCGAGGAGATCGCGTTCGCGTCGGAAGTCACGCCGATCCTCGGCGTGCCGAGCGTGGGGGTCCGGGCGAATCTGTCGATGATCAGCGCGTACCTGACCACGATCCGGAGCGTCATTGGCAACACGACCCTGTTCGACGGCGTCTACTCGCTCCGCCCCGGCGAGTACGCCGAGATCGACCTTCGAGCGGCACGGGCGTCGGTGCAGTTGCACCGCTACTGGTCCGGGCCGGAGGAGATCACCGAGCCGATCAGCATGGAGGTCGGTTCGCAGTGGTTCGCGACAGCCCTGACGGAATCGGTGCGCCGACACCTGCGATCAGATGTCCCGCTCTGCTCGCTGCTCTCCGGCGGCATCGACAGCACCGTGATCGCCAGTGTGGCCCGGGAGGGCGCTTCGGACCTGAGGACGTATTGCGCCGGCGCTAAACGGGCCGAAGACGAGCCCGAGGGCGATCTGGACTTCGCCGAGCGGACCGCGCAGTGGCTCGGCACACGTCACGATCGGGCGGTCGTGGATCGCGGCATGTTCCGCGAACGCTGGCCGGACATGATCGAGCGCCTCGGCATGCCGCTCAGCACGCCCAACGAGGTGGCGATCTACACCGTCGCCGAGCGTCTGCGCGCTGACGGCTGCGTGGTCACGCTGTCGGGCGAGGGGGCGGACGAGTTGCTCGGCGGCTATGTCCTGCCGATGCGGAATGCTCGGAATCACATCGCCGGTGCATCGGGTGGATCACCGTCGCAGGGAGGCCGGTTCGAACTCGAGTCGAACGCCTGGGTGCCACCGGCGATGAAGTCCGCTTTGATGCACGATGAACTGTGGTCGGCCCTGCAGCAGGACGCCGGTCTCTATGGCGTGTACGAGCAGGAGATGACCGACGCTGCGACGGAAGCGGGGGGGTACGGGCTAAAGGCGCACCTTCGCCTCCAACGGCGGCTCAATCTCACCGGGCTGCTGCAGCGACTGGACACCTCAACCATGCTCGCGAGCGTTGAGGGGCGGACGCCGTTCGCCGACTCGGTCGTGACCCGTCTTGCCGAATCGCTGCTGATGGACCTGAAGTTCCGGATGGACGGCGATCGGATCGAGACGAAGCGGGTGCTCCGCGAGTCGTTCCGTTCGACCCTGCCTGAGGAAGTCGTCGCCCGCGAAAAAGCGAGTTTCCCGCTGCCGTTCCAGGACTGGGTTGGCGATCAGACCGATCGGCTGCGATCGAGCCCGTTCGCGCGTGAGATGTTCACCGAAGCGGGGATCGCCTCGGTCTGCTCGGACCCCAAGCGATTCTGGCATCTGTCGTGGCCGATGATGAACATCGCGATGTGGGGCGACCGCTGGTTTGCCTGATGGACGACGGAATCAGGTCGCCAGGCCTTCAAACATGATCCGCTTCTTCTCGCGATTCGGGTCCGCCTCGGGAACCGCGGAGAGCAGCGCCTTGGTGTAGACGTGCTGCGGGTTCTCGATGACTTCCTCGCGCGTCCCCGCTTCGACGATCTTGCCCTTGTACATGACGGCGACCCGATCGCAGATGTGCTGGATGACCGCCATGTCGTGGCTGATGAAAAGGTAGCTGAGTCCGAGTTCGTCGCGCAGGTCGGCGAGCAGGTTCAGGATCTGCGACTGGATCGACACGTCGAGGGCCGAGGTCGGTTCGTCGCAGACGATGAACTTGGGCTCAAGCGCGAGGGCGCGGGCGATGGCCACG
>CAXAVQ010000337.1:0-3189 GCA_963971985.1 uncultured bacterium | reverse complement strand
TAGGTGTCGTCGATGGCCAGGCGGAACGCGTTCTCGCGCAGGTCGTTGAGTTCGGAGAGCACGAACTCGACGTAGGGGAACGACGGAGCATCGGTGCCTAGCGCTTCATCGATCTCGCTGCTCAGTCCGAGGATGCGCTGCGTCATGTACGGCTCGAGCGTCGGAAGGTCCACGATCGGAGCGCCGCCGAGCTCACCGGTGTCGCGCTGGGCGGCATCGAGGACCACGGCGATCAGGTCTTCGAAGCGGAAGCCGAGGCCGTCTTCGCTCGGGATGCCGCGTGTCGCCGATCGGAGGAGTTCGCTCTGCGTCATGGCGTCGGCCATGCCAAGCGTGAGGTACGCATCGAGTAGAGCGTTCGTGTTGTTGAGGATGCTCCCTTCTGATGCAAGCACGGTGCCTGCCCCGGCGAGCTCGTTCACGAGCGATGCTCGGACCTCGTTGCGAACGACTTCGTACTGCTCGGTGAGGTACTGGGTCTGGAAGGCGAAGTAGTCGTCGCCCTGCGAGTCGATGTAGCTCGAGGTATCCGACAGAACACGAAGGCGTGCTTCGGCGTCGTATTCCTGTGGAACGGGGAACCCGAACTGCTCTCGCAGCGTGACGAATCCGGCTTCATAGATGTCATCGGTCAGATCGCCGTGCTGGAGGGCGTCCCCGAACTGCCCCCACGCTTCTCCCATGAGTTCGGAGTACCCACCGCCGGAAACGATTTCAAGTGGGACGCCGCCCGGCGACTCGAATGGGGGCGCTCCCCATTCGCCGCTGAACGGGTCGAGGACTTCCGCGACGAGTCGAAACGTGCGGGTGCTCCGATAGATGGTGTTCTGGTAACTCTTGTAGATCTCGACGTCGAACTCGTCCTCCTCCGAGATCTGGCCGAACTGATCAAACCACCCGGTCGCCTGCTCCAGATTGTTCGGTCGATCGAGTCTCCACGCGAGCGCGTTCCGCTCCGCGAGTGCCGCGCGTGAGACCGTGGCGGACTCATCGAGACGGTTGTCGCTGACGGTGATCTCGTAGCCTCGGTGTGCCCAGTTCGCGGTGAACAATGACCCAAAGAAACTGGGGAACAGCACCGCCGGCGTGCGATCGACGAGCGGCGACGCCGTCTGACCGAGCGGTCCCCAGGGGTCGATGCGGACCGACCCCTCCAGGAAGCCCTCGTCCAGAAGCACGGAGTCGGTGATCTCGGTGACACGGTTCTGGATCACGGGCATCCGGTCGAGCGCCCGTTGGAGCAGGGCGTTGAACAGGTCGGCGCGGTCGCGTGTGGCGTTCGCCAGCGTCACGATGCGCTGACCATCGGCGATGATGTCATCGATCTCGGCACTGCCGCCGCGCTCGGTGATCTGCGACTGCAGCATGAAGGCAAAGTACCACGGGCTCTCTTGCGCGAGTTGCATGTACGACGCCGCGGCCTGCGACCACGGTGCCGGCGCGCCGACACGAGCCGTCGTGACCGGACCCGTCACCGGCGTCCCATCCGTCGTAAGCAGGCCGGCCGGGATACGGCGCAAATCGTTCAGCGAGCGGGCGATCGGCTGCGCGTTGAGCGTGGACTCGGCGTTCTGGAGCGTCAGCTGCTGCGTCGTCGGCCCTGCGAACACGGTCGATTTCGAAGTCGTCGTCGCGTAGGTGTAGAAGAAGCTCGCGCTGTCCACAAAATTTGGCGACTCGTTCTGGTAGAAGAGATCCACGCCAGCATCGTTGCGGTAATCGAGCACAAGGTCGGCCTGGAGCGAGAGCGGGAGCAGGAGGGCGTCCTCGGCGAAGCCGAACAGCGCGGCTTCGATGCGATCGAGCGTCGTGCGTGCTTCGGCGATGTTCGCCGCGATGTCGTCTACATCCTCCTGCAGGTCCCCGATCTGATCACCCAGCGCGCTGAAACCGCCGATCATCGTCTCGAAGATCGTGTCGAGCTTCTGGTCCACGAGGTCGAACCGCGCGTTCATCTGCACGCGCAGGTCTTCGACCTGCATGCGGAGGGCGACCATATCGTCGTAGACCTGCTCCTCGCCGCTCTCACCGTCCGAGCTCAGCACGCTGGCGAGGTTGATCACACCGCTGACGAGCGATGCGGTGGACTGCACACCGGCGAAGACATTGCCGGTGGCGTAGGCGGCTCCGAGCCCGGCGAGTGATCCGACGATCTGGAGGGAGTGCTGGGCGACCACAAGTCCGTTGTTCGCCTGGATCTGCAGGCCCGCGAACGAGCGGGTGACATCGGCCACGGCTTCCACGCCGGGGTAGCTGGACTGCTGGAGGATGAGTGTACGCGCGAAGATGGCGGCGCGATCGTCGGAAGTCGCGCGGATGCCGTCGATCACGGCCTGACGTCGAGCCTCGAGCTGTGCGAGTGCGGCATCGTGGTTCGGATCGTCCGGATCGTTCGCCGCGGCGAACAGTTGAACGGAGTTGAGCGCGAGGTTCGGCTGAACCTCGACGACGCCGATGGCGTCGAGCGCGATCATCGACTCCGCCTCCACCTCGTTGAGGCACATGAACACCTCATTCTCAAGGCCGAGATGTGCGCCTTCGGTGTCGCGGATTTCAAGAAAGCCCTGGTAGTCGGGCAACCCCTCCAGCCCGGCGTTCACCTCGACCTGTGTCGGATCGATCGATCCAAACATCGGCGAGAGGCCGAGGGTGGTCAGGTAGTCGATGCCGGCCTGCGAAAGCCCTTCGACGCGGTCGCCAGCGGGATCGACGCCGGCGAGGACGCTGGTGAGCGCATCGGCGGTCTCGGTCCGGTTGATCAGACGCTGCACCGAGGCGAGGTCGTACCGCGCCATGCGGATGCGCGACTCCTGGTACCCGTCGAGCCCGGGCAAGTCGATGCCGAGCAGCTCGATAGCACGCCGACCGACGCGCGTGTCGGTGCCGGCGAGGGAGCCGGTGGAGTCGAGCCGGGTGGAGATGAGCGCGCTGAGCACCGAACCCGTCCTGGCGAGCTGCGGATCGCCCGGCACAGCCTCAGCGAGCGCGGTGTCGTAGGACGCGATGAACGCTCCGAACTGCTCCGGCATCGCCCGCGGGTTGGCCTCGGCGAAGGCCCAGAGCCCCGCGATACCGGCGATGGCACGGGGGTTGGGCGTGTCCTCGAGGTAGTTCTGGCGGGTGTACTCGGCGGCCCGGATCGCGTCGAGCATGAGCTGGGAGTCCGCCTCACTCTCAACCGGGATGTCC
>CAXAVQ010000336.1:0-3208 GCA_963971985.1 uncultured bacterium | reverse complement strand
CGCTCCTGTACGACTGGTCCTCGTGGGCACGACCCGCCCAACTCGCTCCCGACGGCGAGTGGCGCATATGGCTCATCCTCGCCGGTCGAGGCTTCGGCAAGACCCGCTCGGGTGCCGAGTGGGTCCGCCAACAAGTCGAGCGCAACCAGGCCGGACGCATCGCACTCGTGGGAGCGACCGCCGCCGACGTGCGCGACACGATGATCGAAGGCGAGTCCGGTCTGCTCCGGATCTTCCCCGACGAGACCCGGCCCAGATACGAACCCTCGAAGCGTCGGGTCACCTTTACGAACGGCGCGATCGCCACGACGTACTCAGCCGACGAACCCGACCGGCTCCGAGGCCCGAACCACGACGCCGCATGGGCTGACGAGGTCGCCGCCTGGCGCTACCCCGAGGCATGGGATCAGCTCATGTTCGGGCTGCGCATCGGTGACCGGCCCCGAGCCGTTGCGACCACGACCCCGAGACCGACCCGCCTGATCCGCAACCTCGCCGACCGGCCCGACTGCGTCGTCACCCGAGGCTCAACCTATGACAACGCCGACAACCTGTCCCCGGCGTTCCTCGACGAGATGCAGCAACGCTACGAAGGCACCCGCCTCGGCCGTCAGGAACTCGAAGCCGAAATGCTCCTCGACGCCGACGGCGCACTCTGGACCCGAGACATGCTCGACGACGCCCGCACCACCGCCGTCCCGAACCTGCGCCGCATCGTCGTCGCCATCGACCCGGCAGCGACCGCCAACGCCGACTCAGACGAGACCGGCATCATCGTCGCCGGAGCCGACGACCACGGCCACGGCTACGTCCTGGAGGACCGCTCGATGCGAGGCAGCCCCGCCGAGTGGGCGTCCGCTGCGATCACCGCCCACCACGTCCACAAGGCCGACCGGATCGTCGCAGAAGCCAACCAGGGCGGCGACATGATCTCCCACACGCTCCGCACCGTCGACGCTTCCGTCCCGGTCAAACTCGTCCACGCTTCCCGAGGTAAACGCACCCGAGCCGAACCCGTCGCAGCGTTGTATGAGCAGGGCCGGGTCCATCACGCCGGGACGTTCCCAGAGCTGGAGGATCAGCTCTGCACCTGGACACCGGACGGCCCGTCACCGGACCGGCTCGACGCTCTGGTGTGGGCGCTGTCGGAGTTGTTGGTGGGCGGCCGGGAGCCGCAAGCGGTGGTACCGTTCCAGTCGACCCGACCGTCCCCGTGGAGCGTCTGACTTTTTTCTGACATGAAGTTGTCAAATGTTGTCAAGGTGTGCCTATAATGAACTCATCGCACCAACCACCCACCACAAGGAGCAAGCGATGAGCATCACCAAGACCCTTCCCGAGATCGACTACAAGAAGATCGACCACTGGGACTTCTGCAAGACCCAGGAACTCCAAGTCGGCGATCGAGTCAAGCTCGGCAAGACCAACATCTTCCACGAGGTGCTCCAGGTGAGCTACCCGATGAACGGCCAGTACGTCCAGATCGTGTACCGCACCCCGAAGCGGATGAACTACATCTGGCTCGACCGGGATGTCCACATCCAGCTCGACCCAGACCAGGAGCTGGTCTGGAATATCGACGACTGCTGATCTGATCGACTCGCACCGACGACACCGCCCCGGCCACCAGGTCGGGGCGGTCCCCGTTTTCGGGTGCCTACTGACACGCCCCTCGTGACCCACTACTCTCCCGAGTGTGCAGACGCATCAACTCGTGGACCTCACCCTCGACGAAGTGTCCGGCGTGGACCACCCCGCCTCACTCGTCGAAGGCTGGCTAGTAATGAAAGCCGACGACCCGATCTCCGACGCGTTCGCCGACCTAATCACCGACCAGGAGAGTGACCCCGTGGCAGAAACCCACGTGGCCGACCAGGTCGCCGAAGCCCCGGTCGCTGACGAAGCGTTGGCGAAGGAACTCGGCGATCTCAAGAAGGCCCTGACAGACATGACCACCCACTTCGAGAAGGCAGCCGCCGAACGCGACGAACTCGCAGAGGCCGCCGCCATCGAGAAGGCGACGACCGCGGTCGCCGCATGGGATCAGGTCCCCGGCATGACCGACGACTTCGTCCCGGTGCTGCGCTCGCTCGACGACGAGCAGGCCGCCGCCGTGACCGCTGTCTTCGACGCTTGCCAGATCGCGTTCGCTGAGGCGGGCGTGACGAAGGAACTCGGCACCGACGCCCCCGGCGACGGCGACGCGTTCTCCACCATCGAAAGCCTCGCTAAGGGCCTCATGTCCGAGGGCAAGGCTTCCAACTTCCACACGGCGGTCGCGCAGGTTGCGCAGGACCGTCCCGAACTGTACGCCGCATACGTCGGCGAGAAGGGCTGACCAATGGCCTACGACGACCCCGGTGTCGATATCGGCACCTTCACCGCTTCCGCCGACCTTTCGGCGAAGCAGTACTACATCGTGAAGATGTCGGGCGACAACACCGTCACGGTGTGCGCCGCCGTCACCGACGTCCCGATCGGTGTGCTTCAGAACAAGCCCGCCTCGGGCGAGCAGGCTGTTGTCCGTGTCTTCGGCATGTCGAAGGTGAGCGCTGACGCAACTCTCGCAGCGGGCGACATCATCGGCAGCTCTGCCGACGGTCAGGCGCAGCCGGTCACTCAGGGTTCTGAAACGACCGTCTACAACATCGGACAGGCAGTTACAGGCGGAGCCGCTGGCACCCTCCAGACTGCACTCATCACCATCGCTAACGGGAGGGCCGCCTAATGCCGCAGCCAACTCAATCAGACGTCCACGTCGACGCGATCCTCACGGGGATCTCCGTCGCCTACATGCAGGACACCGACCACTTCGTCGCAGGCAAGGTCTACACCCAGGAAGATTTCTTCCGGGACGAGGTACAGAACCGCGCCGACGGCACCGAGTCGGCAGGCTCGGGCTACGGCCTCTCGACCGACAGCTACTCGGCGTCCGTGTGGGCACTCCACAAGGACATCGGCGACCAGACCCGAGCGAACGCAGACGCGCCGCTCAACATGGACCAGGACGCCACCCGGTACCTGTCGCAGCAGATGCTGATCCGTCAGGAGCGCGACTGGGCGACCAACTACTTCGGCACCTCGATCTGGGGCACCGACACGACCCCGTCGACCTTGTGGTCGGCGTCGTCGGGTTCGGACCCGATCGGCGACGTGCAGACCGGCATCAACACGGTCCTCACGAACACCGGCTACCGCCCGAACGTCG
>CAXAVQ010000335.1:0-3266 GCA_963971985.1 uncultured bacterium | reverse complement strand
TAGACGTTCCAATCGATGAACCGTGGATCGTCGCCCCGGACGTACTGGCGGTAGTCGTCGAACTCGACGGACTGGCCGCGCTTCTTGGAGCGTCGCTCGCCCTGCAGTTTGCCCGGGAAGATCTTGCGGCTGCGGATATCCAGCCGGTCCAGACGACGCATCAGCCCCGGAGGGAGCAGGTCTTCCGGACGGTCCGGGCGGGCGGGGATTCCGACGATCTGCACGGGCACGATTCTCCGTCAAGAGGGGCCGATCGGCCGATGGGGACAATAGACTGTCTTCGGGCCTGACGCGACCAGAACACGATGACGTCTCGTGCGTCCGTATACTGGCGGCGTCGGCCGCCCGCTGACGATCCGCCGACACCCCCTTCCCGGAGGCGTGCGATGAAGACCTTCCTGACCGCCCTGCTGCTCGCCGTCGTCTGCTGCGGCCCGCTCGCAGCGACCCTGCGAGCACAGGAATCGCCGCCATCGGTGAGCGAACTCCGGCGCGAGAATGAGCAACTCCGACAGCGGATCGACGAGCTCGAAGCCCAACTCGCCAAATCACAGGAGTCGATCAACCAACTCCTCGAACAGGTCCGTGAGTTGAACTCGCGGGTCGCGGAACTCCAGCGACTCCTCGAACAGCGTCCGGCGCCCCAGGGTGAGAGCGACAGCGCGCCCGAGAGCGCCGAGCCCGCACCGTCCACTCCGACACTCGCCGAACTCCCCGAAGCCCAACCGTTCGTCGCGCCCGAGGGCCTCCTCCGGCTGGTGCGAGAGTCGTACAAGGCGAACTTCGGTGAAGTCACCGTTCCCTTCGAGACCTCTGATGCTCGAGCCCGTTACCTGCGTGACGTTGAGGCGTGGGCGAACAGCCTTCGCCGGACGCAGCGCGGTCAGGTCGAGTGGCTCATCGAAATCAGGCAGGTGCTCTCGAACGAGTCACCGATGGTCGTCGAGTATCGCGTCCTCGACCGGGAAACGCGCCAGCCGTACAGCGATCGCGTGTTCTCGATGCAGGTGCCGCCCCGTTTCGAGCGTCGCATGCGTGATGCACCGACGCAAACGTGGCTTCTGCGCGGTGTCGCCTGGCTCGATATCAACATCAACCGGGACCGTGATTCGATGGGCTTCTTCGACGTCACGCCGTTCATCGGACCGTACGTCGAGTTCGGGTTCGACCTGAACGTGAACGCGGTCCTCGCGGCCCCTGCGCCGGAAACGGAAGATGGCGATGAGGTTCCCGCTGACCCGGATGCCGGTCCTGACGGAGGCTCGGACAGCCCCTGAACAGTCAGAGGCGAGCCTCGGTTCAGCCCTCGACGTATTCCCAGACGGTCACGGGCATGTGCTTGATGCCCCACTGCAGCGCTTCTTCGTGCGTCGGGTACAGCAGGTCGAGGCGCATGCCCTTGATCGCACCACCGCGGTCTTCGACCGGCACGATCTGGTCACCCGCGTAGCCGTCGATCGAGAGCAGCGAGCCGAAGGGCAGGATTCGTGTGTCGGCGGCGACGAGCTGCATCGCGTTGGTCCACACGCTCTTGTTGCTGGCGGTGATCCCGTCGGCCCACTTGCCGCAGGACCGCTCGTCCGGGCTGTAGCCCGTGACGGTCATCCACATCGTCTTGACCGGGCGCACCGCGCGACCGTTGAAGTAGCGGATGCCCGTTTCGATCGGCTCGGTCTCGGTGATCTCGATCTGGAAGCCGGTGTGGTCAACTTGGTCGTCGACCGATTCGGAGACAGCGAGCGGATCGACCACCGGCCCGGGGTGTTCGGCAACCGAGGCCGAGACCACGTCGAGGGCCGCGAGCGCCGGGACGCTGTGTGTTTGCTTGGCAGCGATCGCCGACCAGGACACCACCGAAGCGGCGCCGAGGTACACCGCCGCCATGCCGATGCGCTGTGCGACGACAGCGCGGGCGCTTTTGCCAGTCTTGAATGTCTTCATCTCTTGAGTACCACCACTGTCTTGGCCGGCGGGGGGAGGTGCTCGCGAGTCGAGCTGCCGAGTCAGTGCCCACCACAGACGCTGACTCAACCCTAAACCGATCCCCGTCGGTCCCAAGCAAGAATCCGAAGATTCGACCTGCGATCAGGCAAGGTAGCCGATACAGACGCTACACGCACACCAAGAGGAACCTCCGCCCACCGGTTTGGGTGTGCCCCTCGCGCATGAAAAAATGCTAAGCCCGATAAAGTCGAGGCGATCAGGCCCCGGTCGTGACCCGCGATTCCACGACCGACGCTTCGAAAAACGCGTCGACTTCATCGGTGCTGATCTCACCGGCCTCCCGGCTCACCGCGTTGGCCGTTCCGGCGGCGACGCCGAGCCGGATCGCGTCGGACCATGAGCGGTTTTCGACGACGCACTTGAGAACGCCGGCCAGCAGGCTGTCGCCGCACCCGACGGTGCTCATGATCAGTCCCGGGTGCACGAACGTCCGCGCGACGAGTTCCGTGTCCGGGCCGACGAGGATCGCCCCATGCTCGCCTCGCGTGGCGATGACCCACTCGACACCGCCGCCGTGACTGCGCGTGATCGAGCGAGCCGCAGCGAGGGCCTCGTCTTCGTTCTCTGTCGGCATCCCGGTCATCGTGGCGAGTTCTTCGGCGTTCGCCTTGAGCATCCAGAACCGCTCGTCTTTGATCGCACGCAGCACCTTCGGGTTCGTGTCGACGACCGCGCGGGCTCCCGCGTCGTCGCAGCGGTGCAGCATAGACCGGAAGTCCCCGATGCACACCCCCGGCGGCAGTGATCCGCTGAAGCAGAGGATCGAATCCTGACGCGCGAGCATGCCGACCTTGCTGGAGACTCGGACGACGTCGTCCCGTGTCACGCTGAACCCCTCATCGCGCAGGTGCGTCTCGGTGTCGTCGATCGGGTCGATGATCGTGATGTTGTCTCGCGTGCGCCCGCGTACGACGAGCAACTGGGTCGTGATCCGTCCCTTGCCGATGTGTTCGAGGTATTCCTCGAACATCCCGAGTTCGCGCTGCCCGACGAAGCCGGTCGCGACCGAGCGGATGCCGAGCACCGCGAGCACGCGTGACACGTTCACGCCCTTGCCGGCCGGGTAGTGACCGGTGCGTTTGGCGGGGCAGTGCTGGCCGATGCGGAACCGCTCGACGCGCATGACGCGATCGACGGCGGGGTTCAGCGTGACGGTGATGATGCGGGATTCGATGGCCGACGCTCCTGCCCGCATCCGGGCGATGATCCGGTCTGCTAGCATCCGTTCGATGTTCTCGATCGAAGCCGCAGACATCCTCCCC
>CAXAVQ010000334.1:0-3271 GCA_963971985.1 uncultured bacterium | reverse complement strand
CAGGCCGTACTCCATGCAGAAGTAGGCGACCTTCATGTTCTTGGCCTTCGCCTGTTTGGCGGCGAGACGCTTCCACCAGCTATCCGACTTCAGGTAGGACTTGAGCTCGTCCTCGCAGGCCTTCAATTCGCTGGCGAAAACAGGATCCTCCTCGAGCACGTCCTGGCGCGTCGGCGCGAGCTGCTCGGTCGTCAGGATCGGGTTGTGCCCGGTGGCCTCCCAGATGGCGGGATCGAGCGATTCGAAAGGCGCTTGGATCGCGGGTGCCAGGTCCATCGGAGGTTGGTGCTGAGGTCCTTCACTCGGTCGAGCGTGGACGTTCTGGAGCGGGTCGCGGGTTTAGTAGAACGCTTTACCATGAGACTGGAACCTTTTCGAAGACTGCCGGTGCAGCCGCGGCCAGCGGCGGGGGTTGTGACGGGAAACACCCGGCGAGCGGGGCGGCGCCAGTATACGGCGAATCGCCGATCGTCCTGCCCAAGGGTTCTCCCGGTCGATAAGGGTCGTGTCCGTCGGCTATACTTTCGTACTGCGAATTCGGGAAAATTCCTGTTTGCCGAGAATAATTGAGAGCAGCGTCTCGTTTGTCAGTTCGAGAACGGCTTACTCTTTCACCAACCGCTTCCGGGATCATCATGACCACTGAACAGCGAGATCAGTCCTTCGCTTCCGGTGCAGCCAAGAAGCACCGGAAGCCGAAGCGCGGTCCTCAGAACCCCATCGTGGCGTTCGTTTCGAGTGTGCCGCTGGGAATCGCGCTTCTAACGATTCTCTTCCTGTACGCGTCGATCGGGTCGGCGGGCATCGTTTACCCGGTGCTCGGGTCCGACGGTCTGCAGTGGAAGCACGACATGGTCCGCCAGTGGCGGATGTTCGAGATGACCGAGTTCCAGTGGTTCCACACGTGGTTCTTCGTCGCGTTGTGCGGCGCGATCTGTGTGAACCTCACGCTCGCGACGGTGCTGCGCATCCCGTTCAATGCGCTGAAGGCCGGTGTGTGGATGATCCATGCCGGGATCATCACCATGGCGATCGGGAGCGTGATCTACTTCGCGACGAAGATCGAGGGCGACGCGCCGGTTATCCGGCGCCAGGTCGTGGTGCAGTTGCCCGACGGGCAGACGGCGTCGATGCCGGCGCTTCCCGGAGTCAGCAGGACAATCGAGACCGAGTCGGGGCCCCTGACCATGGAGGTCTTCTCAGTGCTCCCGCAGTACAAGTTGCTCACCGGTGAGTATGCGGGAGAGGAGGACTTCGCGGTGACCGTGCGCGTGCAGCCGCCGGACGGGTCGGAGTTCTACCGCCAGTTGCTCGCGAGTTATCCGCAGTTCACCGAGGACTCCGTCGCGGTCGATCCGGCGTCGAACGGGGGGCGTCCGATGCAGCGCGTGAAGAACCTCGAGCAATTCGATGGGCGTGCTCTACTCCGTGAGGACATCCAGATGGGGCTGGACTATCTGGCCCAGGACTCGTTCTGGATCCGCGACAGTTGGGCGCTGCACCTGCGTGAGGTCGGCACCGACGAGTGGATCGAGCGTCCGATCGACTGGCTGCCGCGATACAACGACTACCTCCCGGCGATCGAGGACATCTGGGCGACGGTGGGGCGCCGGTATCCGATCCAGCCGCTGTCGGTTTCCGTGCCTGCGGTCTCCGAGGATGATCCGATGCTCGGGGAGGCGATCCGCGTGCAGGGGTATCTTCGGTATGCCGTGGCACAGGAGCGATTCACTGCGGGTGGTGATGAGTTCTATCCGTTGCTGGAGGTCCAAGTGAGCACGTCGGACGGGCGGGCGTCAACGTTCCAGATGCTCGCGCTCGATCCCGTGCGTCGGACGGCTGCGGAAGGCAACCTCGGTTTCTTCTGGGCGGACTCAGAAGAGCAGTTCGAGGCGATGCTCGACGATGCGGGCCCGGCGCGACTCACATTCAGCGTGCCCGGTGCTGATGGAGAACCCGTCGTCGTTTCGACGCGAGTCACTGAGGTCGATTTGGGGGAACCAGACGCGCCGATGAAGCCCGTCGGAACGACCGGATGGGAGTTCCGCGTCCAGGCGGTCGCGAATGGTCTGGAGATCAACCCGGGCGTGGCGTCAAACTTCGCGATCGTCGAGTTGGTTTCGCCTTCGGGTCAACGGGTGCTCCGCTACGTGGCGACTAATCCGAATGAGACGCGCGATATCGATGCGATGGCCGATCCGCCGTATGTGTTCCCGGACCCGGCGATCGACGTGACGTACGAGCGGGTGCAGATGCCGGCTTTCAGTTTCATCGGACGTACGGACGATCCGCGATTCACGCTGATCGAGCGTCTGCCGAATGGCAGCATCCGGCAACAGCGCGTCGTTCTCGGCGAATCGGTAGATCTCGGCGGCGGTGCGTTGCTTCGTATCACGCGTTTCGCGCCGAACGCCCGACCGCAGACGAAGCCGGTGATCGTTCCGGATCAGCAGCGCGATGCGGATGTCGACCGCTCACATCACTACGCGATGATCAAGGCCGAGATCGGCGAGCAGCGGGAATGGCTGGCGTTCCACAAGTACACGGATATGTCCGAAGCGTTGTCGCTCGCCGGGCTGACGCGTTACGAGCCGACGGTCTTCGAGACGTCGGATGGGCGCCGGATCGAGGTCATGTTTGGTCGCCAGCGACGGGATCTGCCGGCACCGGTCGTGCTCGAGGACTTCGTGCTAACCGCGCACATCGGCGGCTTCTCCGGCGACGCCGGGCAGATCCGAAACTGGACGAGCGAACTGCGCTTCCTGCCGGAATCGGGCGAGCCGGTGGAGCGAGAGATCTCCGTGAACAATCCGAAGCACTTCGGTGGGCTCGCGTATTTCCAGTCGTTCTGGGACGCGCCGCGGGCGAGCCAAGGACGTCCGACCTCTGCGGGTATGGCTTTCACCGGGCTGGGTATCGGGAACCGGGAGGGCGTCTGGACAGCGCTCATCGGGTCGTGCCTGTCGGTGATCGGCATGATCTACACGTTCTACGTTAAGCCGATCATCCGGCGCCGGAGGCGCGAGCTGGTGCTGGCGGGGCTCGGGGTTTCAGAAGAAGGGGGCGTCTCGTGAACACCCGTCCGTTGCATGTACTGGTCGGTGCGCTGCTCGCCGCGGCGTTCTCGATGCTGATCGTTTCGATGGTGACACGACCCGCACCGCTTGAGCCCGGCTCGTTCGGGGCGGAGGTCGAACTCGAGCCGCTGGACCGCATGGCGGTGTACCACCAGGGACGTCTGAAGTCCTTCGAGTCGTTCGCGAACGAGCTG
>CAXAVQ010000333.1:0-3273 GCA_963971985.1 uncultured bacterium | reverse complement strand
GGCCTCGGTGTGGCAGACGCACGTGAGGTGCGGCATGACCGAGAAACCGATCTCGGTCCGGATGCGAGCGACGAGGTCCTGTGTGATGCTTCGGGTCGTGCCGCCGGCGCCGTAGGTGACGCTGACAAATGACGGCTTGAGCTCATCGAGTTCTCTGATGTTCTCGAAGAGAGACTCGGCGGCCTTCTCGGTCTTCGGTGGGAAGAATTCGAAGCTGAAGGTCGTCTTCGATTGGGCGTAGTGGTCGCGTGCGTGCATAAAACCGGCGCTGCGCTCTCACGCAGCGCCGGCGGTCGATCAAGAGATCGGGATCAGTATCGGTAAGTGTCCGGCTTGTAGGGGCCGTCGACGTGAACGTCGATGTACGACGCCTGGTCTTCGCTGAGTCGGGTCAGGTTCGCGCCCAGCTTGTCGAGGTGCAGGCGGGCGACCTTCTCGTCGAGGTGCTTCGGAAGCACGTAGACCTGGTTCTTGTAGGCGTCGGCGTTCGACCAGAGTTCGATCTGGGCGATCGTCTGGTTGGTGAACGACGCGGACATGACGAACGACGGGTGACCGGTGGCGCAGCCGAGGTTCATCAGGCGACCTTCGGCGAGCAGGATGATCGAGTGCTCCTCGGTGCCGGTTGACGGGTCGGCCTTGAACTTGAACTCGTCGACCTGCGGCTTGATGGTGTTCCGCTCGACCTTGCCCTCTTCGACGAGCCGGAGCAGACCGGCGGTATCGATCTCGTTATCGAAGTGACCGATGTTCGCGATGATCGCGTTGTGCTTCATCTTACGCATGTGGTCGAGCGTGATGATGTCCTTGTTGCCGGTCGTCGTGATGAAGAGGTCCATCTTGTCGACGACGTCATCCAGACGCACGACCTCGTAGCCTTCCATGCAGGCCTGCAGCGCACAGATCGGATCGATCTCGGTGACGCTCACGCGGCACTTCTGACCGGCCAGCGATTCGACCGAGCCTTTGCCGACGTCGCCGAAGCCGCAGACGACCGCAGCCTTGCCCGAGAGCATCACGTCGGTGGCGCGGTTGAGACCGTCGATGAGCGAGTGGCGACAGCCGTAGGTGTTGTCGAACTTGCTCTTGGTGACGCTGTCGTTGACGTTGATCGCCGGGAAGGGCAGTTCGCCCTTGTCGGCCAACTTGTACAGACGGTGCACGCCGGTGGTCGTCTCTTCCGAAACGCCCTTGATGTACGGGATCATGCTGCGCCAGAACGACGGATCGTCCTGCAACTTGTCCTTGATGAGCTGGAGCACGACGCGCTCGTCGGGCGAAGCGCCCTTGGAGGGATCGGGGAGGGTGCCGTCTTTCTCGAAGGCCTCTTCGGCTTTGGCGCCTTCCAAGATGAGCAGGGTGGCGTCGCCGCCGTCGTCAACGAGGATGTAGGGGCCTTGGCTGCCGTTCTCGTCCTTCGGGAAGGTCAGCGCCTGGAGGGTACACCACCAGTATTCCTCGAGCGTCTCGCCCTTCCAGGCGAAGACGGGGGTCTCGCCCTTGCCTTCGCGACCGACGGCGGTAGCCGCAGCGGCGTGGTCTTGGGTCGAGAAGATGTTGCACGACGCCCAGCGCACATCGGCGCCGAGGTCCTGCAGGGTCTCGATGAGGACCGCGGTCTGGATGGTCATGTGCAGCGACCCGGTGATCCGGGAGCCCTTGAGCGGCTGCTTCGGGCCGTACTCTACGCGGCAGGCCATGAGACCGGGCATCTCGTGCTCGGCGATGTCGATTTCCTTGCGTCCGTAGCGGACGACCTCAGGCGAAATATCTTTCACCTTGTAGTTGTCGGTGCCGTGCAGGGGCAGGCCGGTGTTCATGAACTGCTGTGTGGTTGCGGTGGTCATTCATACTCCTCAAGTGATGGAAACGAGAGATTCGGATCAGGAACGATGGGCGTTTCTGGGCCCACTGAAAACGGTGTTGGGTCAGGCTCTGGCGGTCAGGGCGAAAAGGCCCGGGCCGCGAGCCTCCGGCAGGCCGGGGAGTTGGACGGATCGGAAGGATTTGAACCCGGCGTCGAGGAACGATTGGCCGAGTCGGTCCGGGTTGAAACCGAGGTGGGTATGGCCCATGGTGAGCCGATAGTCATCGTGGGTGTGCTCGAGCATGTCGATGACGAGCGCGACGCCCCCTGGCTTCACGACCCGGGCCATCTCGCGAATGGCCTCATCGGGATCTGCGATGTGATGAAGGACGAGCACGCAGGTCGTCGCGTCAACAGACCGGTCGGGAAGCGGCAGGTCGCTCAGGTCGCCGACGCGACATTCCACGTTGCTGCAGCCGTTCAGACGCATGCGCGCGGCCTCGAGCATCGGCTCGGACTGATCGACGGCGATGACCCTGTCGACATGCTGCGACAGCAGTTCCGCGGCGTTCCCCGTGCCGCACCCCAGATCGGCGACGATCCAGTCCGGGGGGAGCATCGCGAGCAGGCCGACCGGCGTGAAGCCGCTCCCGAAAAGCTGGGTGCGGATGTCGTCCCATTCGCCGGCGATGCGTCCGAAATACGACTGGCTGTTCTGCTGGCGGGCGTGGAGGACTGCTTCGAGGCGACGATCGTCCTGCTCGAGGTCCGCTCGCGGAGCGGCTTCGGATCGGATGCTGACCCACACGCTCCGAGACGCTTCGGGCAATTCGTCGAGTACGAAGCGGTAGAGCGTGGCGGTGCCTTCCGCACGCGAGCGAATCCAGTCCGCCGAGCGAAGGGTCTTCAGGTGGCGACTGACCGTGGACTGGGGAAGTTGCAGAACACGTGCGACCTCACCGACGCTGAGTTCCGCCTGCTCGAGCACGCGACACAAGCGGAGGCGGGTCTGGTCCGCGATGGCAGAGAGCCGATCAGATGCCGAAATGTTCTGCTGGAGGGTATTCATCCGTCTATCCGGATGAAGTGTAGAAAGACTTCGTCGGTCCGGCAAATACCTCCAGCCGGAACTGGCACGATTTCACGCGAAAGTGGCGATCAGAGGGCTTCGCGGGGCGGGAGAGCGAGTGTCGGACCGGGGATTTGCCCCAGTGAGCGGATGGCAGACCGCGTCGCTTCATCGGCCGGGTCGAGGTAGAGGGCCATCCGATAACGCGTCAGGGCTTCGGCGTTATCGCCTACCGCGAGATAGAAATCGGCGAGCGCCTTCTGGTACCTCAGCGACTGTCCCTGGTCGACTGTCGCCGCGGTGAGCAGGGCGACTTCGGCCCCATCAACATCACCGGCGCGGGCGAGCATCTCGCCCAGCAGCAGCCAGTCGGCTGCGGCGTTGGTGTCGTTGGCTC
>CAXAVQ010000332.1:0-3275 GCA_963971985.1 uncultured bacterium | reverse complement strand
CGGAGATGGCGAGCCCGGCGACCCACGCGAGTGTGAGTGCGAGGAGCATGCTCTGAGGGTAGGGGCTCAGACGCTGATCGGTTCGGGGTCGATCACGGTCGTGTGGTTGGCGTTCGCGAACTCTTCGGCGAAATCGCGGTCTTTGAACTCGAAGCGGAGGCTGCGTTTCTCGGTCATGACGCTGATGGGATCGCCGATGGCGAGCGCCAGACCGAAGCCGAGACAGATGGCGAGCAGGATGATGCCGATTCGGAGGACGGGCGTGAGGACCGGGACGTATGGGAGAAGCGACATCAGCCAGCCGCCGCCGAGAAGGATGATCACGAATAGTGGCAGCGGGAAGAGGACGCGGCGGATGCGCTGTGTTCGAACAATTCGTCGGCAGGTTTCGCAAGACGGGCAGACGAGGATGCGCAAGGCCCAGGGTGGGTTGAAATTGAAGGCGGTGCCGAGCGCGCTGGGCCGGGCGATGCGTGTGGAGAAGGTGGTGCCGGGGTTCGGTGCGTGGCAGCGGGCACAGCGGTCCGGCCACTGAACGCCGGATTCCCACGGGATTTCGACGGTGAATCGCTGCAGGTTGATGGCGAACGCGAAGAGGGCCTCGGCGAGGCGAGCGGCGGCGCGTTGGGACCGGGTTTCGCTGTGCTGGTCCACGGCCTGATGGTACCGCGCGAACAGGGTTGATCGTGGCAACAACTAATGGGGCTCTAAGCGGAGGATGAAAATGCTCTGAGAGTGAGGGGTGCGGGCAGGTCGGGGCTTGATCCCGTCGGGTGTACGTGGCTACGGGTTGAGTGCAGATGCGAGGTGCGGCGCTGTTCGCCCCGCGAGAGTTGGCAGAAACGAAAGGAACTGAGATGAAGAACCTGCACACAATGTTCGTGGCTATCGGTGGTGGGCTGCTGGTCGGGGGCTTGATCGGCGGGGCGGCGATGCCGTCGATCGCTGAGATCGCGAGCTCTGCGCAGAGCAGCACTCAGGACCAGGACAAACCCAACCCGTACGCGATGGCCGACGAAAGTTGGATTTCGCTGAGCGGTCAGGCGGTCAACACGCGGGTCGGCGTATTCACGCTCGACTACGGCGAGGGCACCGTGCGAGTCGAGATGGACGACTGGGACTGGTACGACGCGAACACCGATATGCTGGAAGGCGACAAGGTGACAGTGTATGGGCGTGTCGATGACGACTTGTTTGAACTGACAAAGATCGAGGCGAGTTCCGTGTACGTCGAGGACCTTGGCACATACTTCTACGGTGATGCGAGCGCTGCTGACGAGGAGAGCGACGCGTACTGGATCGACTACGATTACGATCCGATCGTGGTCGGGCGGACCACGCTTCGCGGCACGGTCACGAACGTGAGCGGACGCGAGTTTACGGTCGACACCGGTATGCAGGCGATCACCGTGGACACGATCGGTATGGGCTACAACCCCCTCGACGATCAGGGTTACCAGCAGATCGAGAAGGGTGACTACGTGAGTGTGACCGGTGATATGGACTACGAGTTCTGGGATGGTCGCGAGTTGACCGCGGACACGGTTGTGACGCTCGACGACAACATGAACTGATCGCTCGTCTGACGACAGGAGTTCTTTACGAAGCCGCTCCCTCCTTGCAAGGGGTAGGAGCGGTCTTTGATAGACAGGATAAAAACGCCAGGTCGTGCTCGCCGTGGCTCGGCGACATCCTTTTCAGGGAGGACACATCGTGATTCGTATTACGCAGAAGGACGGACGAGTACTGGAGGTGGAGGCCACCGGCTCGATCACCCATGAAGACTATGAAAATGCTTTGCCACAGTTCGAGCGCACGATCGAGGAGCACGGGGCGATGGACTGTCTGCTGCACGTGCATCATGTCGATTCGATTGAGCCGAAGGCGATCATGGATGACCTCAAGTTCGACGTGCGTCACGCGTCGGACTTCGGGCGGGTGGCACTGGTGACCTCGACGAAGTGGCACGAGTGGGCGACGAAGGCGTGGGCGGCGTTCATACCGGACTGCGAAGTGAAATGCTTCGAGCCCGAGCGGATGAGTGAGGCGCGGGATTGGGTTCGCGCGGGATCAGCTTCCTCGGTCTGACGCGCCACTGCAAGCGATGAAACGACACCGCCCGGACGGTGGTCCGGGCGGTGTGTCGTGCGCGGATTCGTGCCTGGTGCTGCGGGGGTGCTCAGCGTGCCTGGAGCGTCAGCGTGGTTTCGACGCGCCGGCTGTCGCGGATGACTGTGACCTCGACGACGTCGCCGGGATCGTGCTCGCTGAGCATGTCTCGCCATTCGTCGACACCCGGGACGTCCTTCCCGTTCCACTCGACGATGCGGTCGCCGGCGAGCAGGCCGCCTTCGGACGCCGAGGAGTCTGGCGAGACCTGTGTGAGGAGCACGCCGCCGTCTTCGCTGGCCTGCGGGAAGACGCCGACGATCACTTGGGTCTGGGCCGGAGCGGCGGCCTGCGGAACAGGCGGGGCGTATTGCAGGCGATCGGGCTGCATGGCGACGGCGGTGGCGATGTTCTCGAAGAAGTCGATGATCTGGACGGCGCCGACGCGGTTGATCTTCCAGGCTTCATCGCGGTCGGTGTGGTAGTCGCGGTGGAGCGGGTCGCAGATGGCGAAGAGGACTGGCATGTTGCCTTCGAAGTAGAAGGGGGCGTGGTCGGAGCGTCGGCTGACGGAAGTGGGCATGCTGAACGACAGTGGCGTGGCGTCCATATACGGTTGGAGCCACTGTTCGAAGTTCTCGGCAGAGGGTACGCCGTGGAGCGTGACGCCGCCGTCGACGATGCGCCCGATCATGTCCATGTTGAGCATGAGGACGTGGTCTTCGATGGGGGCGATGGGGTTGGCGACGTAGTGGTAGGCGCCGTTGAGGCCCGACTCTTCGGCGTCGAAGCCGATGAAGAGGACCGAGCGTGCGTCGGCGTCGTCGGGCAGGGAGGCGTAGGTCTTGGCGAGCCGGTCGGCGAGAATGATGACGCCGGCGGTGCCGGATGCGTTGTCGTCGGCCCCTTCGTGGACTTGGGCGAGTGTCTGTGGCGTGCCGAAGCCGCCATCGCCGGTGTGGTCGAAGTGGGCACCGATGACGACGAATTCATCGGCGAGGTCGCCCTTGCCGGGGAGCAGGCCCGCGACGTTTTCTGGGATGAGCGGCGTGCGCTGAACGTCGGCGCGGAGTTCGATGTCGCCGGCCAGCTCGATGATCTGGGGCTCGGCGTCGGCCAGACTCTGGAACGCGCTGAGCGAGCGTCCTTCCGCGTCGAGGGTCGAG
>CAXAVQ010000331.1:0-3300 GCA_963971985.1 uncultured bacterium | reverse complement strand
ACCCGATCGGCATCGAGCTCCACTGGTGGCTGGCGCGCGACGCGCAGGGCGATATCGCCAAGGCGCTGGCTCCCCATTCGGGGCCGACCGATTTCCTGCCGGTCGAGACCATCGAGCGCCTGCGCCTCAGCGGCGTGCGCGTCGTGGCGGTCCCGCTCTCGGAGGTATTCGTGCTCCATCAGATCGCGCCGCCACGCTCGGGCTGGTCCCGGCGCTGGCTGGGTCAGGCGCCGGAGTGGGTGCAGCTGCTGCGGACCCGGGAGATCGAGGCCGGTACCCGAGCGGTGCTCTACGGCTCCGAATCGCGCCTTCCAGAGGGCGTGCTCCGATTGCTCGGGCGCGGCTGGATCGTCCCCGAGCCATTCGAGCGCGAGGGCGAACCGGTCATCGGCGCTTCGATGCGTATCGAGGTGGCGACGCAGTTGCAGCAGCGCGACCCGCAGCGCGACGGTCGCAACATCTTCGAGCTGCCGCGCATCGAACTCGTCACGCCCGACCTGTACGAGCAGGGTCCGACGCTCGAGCAGACGCTGCTCGAACTGACCGTGCCGCCGGGTTACGCGATCGTTCTCACCACCGACCTGCCCGAGTCCGACTGGTCGCGCGTCGAGGGTGTGACCCGTGAGAACCTGGTCGAAGCGCTGCAGCGTCGCGAGGCATCGGAGGAGCCGGAGGAAGG
Organism: uncultured bacterium; assembly: GCA_963971985.1. GTDB lineage: Bacteria > Planctomycetota > Phycisphaerae > Phycisphaerales > UBA1924 > JANSXG01. The sequence continues at coordinate 2,621 of CAXAVQ010000331.1, read as the reverse complement.
GGACGACTCGGACGTCGAGGACGCCCCGCCTCGCTTCGGCCCGAGCCCTGCGCCGGCCCCCGAGGATGTCGAGGCGGAATCGGACGACGAGAGCGTGCAGATGTTCGAAACGCTCGACGCGCCGATGCCGTCGATGGAGGGCGCGTTCGGCCCGCGTGCGGCGCCGGTCCCGAGCGTCGGTCAGATCATGCTGGAGACCCGCGACCGGCTCTCGCGCCCCATGCGCGGCGTGATCATCCTGATCCCGCGCTTGCCGGAGCGGTTGCGATTGCTGCCGTGAGAACGGCGTGATTATGCGGTGTTCCCAGCAATCGACTCGCGATGCCCGAGTTCTCTACTCCCGACTGCGTGATGGTTTGAAACGCCGGAGCGGACCTGTTCGGTCGCGAACACCTGTGGGATTATTACCCAGTTTAACAAGCAGCTCTCAGGAAACCCCGCTTCTTACAGGGTTATGGGTTGCGATGCCCATGCCTCGCGTTAGGTTCTGGATAACCCTCGCGCTTGTCCCCTTCTGTCCGGGACACCGAAGCGCGGGATCTGTGCCTCAAGGTAGGAGAGAAAGATGAAAAAGGTTTTTGCAGCCGCGGCGATCGCGGCAACGGTGGGTCTGACCGGAGCGAGTGCTTCTGCTCAAAGCGTCAACTTTGACTTTAGCAGTTCTGTTCCTCTGGCAGCGAGTCAGACGCCCGGCGCTTGGTACACCGACCGATATGCTCCCGGTGAGTTTGATTCGTTCAGCTTCAATGGCGAAGACGTGCTTCGCCACGGTATCCGAGCTGATGATCAGCAGACCAATTCGTTCTACAACTATCAAGGTCGTAAGTACGATCTGGGCCTCGGCAGTGCTTCTGAGACCGTCACCATGTCGATCGATCTCTGGGTTGACGAGTCGTGGCAAGGCGCAGATCGCAACGCAGGCATGTGGGCGACCGGGCGAGACGCGAACGGTGATATCTCCGCCTACCCCATCATGGCGTTCCGAGAGGACGGTATTGATACCTACGACTATATCAATGGCGTCTGGCAACCCGGCGTCAGCCTGTCGACCGGCGACTTCGACAACTGGTTCAATCTCAGCTTTACGCTGACTCCCGGCGTAGGCGTCGAGTATTTCGTCAACGGGGTCTCGCTCGGGACATTCGCTGACACAAGCACAACCATGATCGATAATGTCATCCTCAACGGCTACAACTTCGGAGAGGATTACGACATCTACTGGGATAACTTCACTGCCCAGTCGACGCTCATCCCTCTCCCCGGAGCCGCCGGCATGGCGCTCGCGGGCATGGGCATGATCGGCCTGCGTCGGCGTCGCTGAGGCGATTCGGCCATCCTGATTCGCATCAAGCCGGCCCTTCGGGGCCGGTTTTTTCATTGGTCGCTCAGTACGCCCGCTGCAGTTCGGCGCCGGGGTAGTAGTGCAGCAGGATCTCGTCGGCGGTCTTGCCCTGGCGGGACATGCCCTCGGCGCCGAACTGGCTCATGCCGACGCCGTGCCCGAAGCCGCGTCCGGAGAAGATGAGTTTGTCGCCTTCGCGTCGGGTCGTGAAGTCGCCGCTGTTGATCCGCTGGTCGCGACTCGGCGAGTCGAGCCCGCTGTCGCCGGCGTGGTTGACGGCGAGGCGGGTGTCCTCGGCGGAAAGCTCCCACCAGCGCCCGCCCTGCTCGATGATCCGGTAGCGCTGGGGGCGCCCGAAGGCGTTGAACGCCGCCGGCTCGATCTTCGCGACCTGCTTGATGGTGCGCATGCCCATCCGGCGGCTTTCGGCGAAGGCCCGGATCCGCCGGCTCGTTTCCTCGATGTCGCGCTCGACCTCCCAGCGGAACAGCGGGCTGAAGTCGTCGACGTCGTCGCGCGCTGAGGCCTGGATCGGGGGCATGAGGTTGAACTCGTAGCCCGGGCCGGTCGGCCACGTGTCGCGGGCGCTGGCGGCGCGGCCGCCGGTGGTCGAACTGTAGTACGCGCGGAGCAGGTGCCCGTTCCAGGTGAGCACACGCCCGTAGGTTTGCTCAACCGCTTTGAGGGCGGTCGGGTTGGTGGTCGCGCCGCCGTAGACCTGGTCCTGCGTGGTGGATTCGAGGTCGAAGTGCGAGCCGATGGAGAGGCGGCGCTGGCGCTCCTGCATCGCGTAACTGCGTGCGGCGATGGCCTGAGCCTTGAACGTCTCGAGGGCCCAGTTCGGGTAGAGCTCCTTGGCGATCACGCCGGGCAGGTACACCTCGATGGGCAGGTGCTCGACCACGTCGATCGAGCCGGTATCGCCGGTGCCGGTCCGCCCGTGCAGCCAGAGCGAGCCGGGGAGTTTCTTGCCGTCGAGTTCGAGCATGTCCGCGGAGAGTGAGGTGATGCGCAGGGCGTCTTCGTCCACGCCGCCGGTCGCTCGGGGCATGCGGCGCGAGTTGCCCCGGCCATCGGTGATGCGCCAGGCCTCGCGCCCGACGGTGATGGTGATCGGCGTCGGCACGACCTGGCTGGAGGAGCCGAAGTCGTCATCGCCGGATGAGGCGCGAGCCCGGATTCGGGGTCGGCTGGGGCCGAGGATGTGCACGGTCTCCGGGCCGCCAACTGTTGTTAAAGACTTACGTAAGCGTAATGTTCCAACATATGCAGATGGTTT
>CAXAVQ010000330.1:0-3303 GCA_963971985.1 uncultured bacterium | reverse complement strand
CCGGCGCGCGGTTCGACGGCGATCGAGATGACCGTCGACCTGCGCGGCGATACCACTTCGATGACCAAGAACGCGCAGATCTTCTTTGAGGGGTACGACAACCCGGTGACGATCGGTGTGCAGGGCCAGCAGCAGTATCCCCTGCAGGCGGTCAACGCCCCGATCCGCACGAACTCCCAGGTTGTGACCGCCCAGCTCCGGTCAGGGCTCGGGCGTCCGGTTCGGCTTCTCAGCGTGCAGGGATCGGCCCCCGAGATCCTCGCGCAGCGACCGGACGGTCCTCGCGTGCTCCAGGCCACCGTGCGTCACCGGTTCGACACGCCGCAGGACGTGCACGGAGCCATGATCATCGTCACGGATTCTGCGGAAGTTCCGATCGCGCCGATCCGTGTGTCCTCGGCGCAGATCTCGCGGCGCGAGATGCCGTTTATCCGGATGATGTCCGAGCTGAACATCTCCCACAAGTTCTTCAACATGGGAGTGCTCAAGAAGGGCGAAACGCAGACGTACACGACGACCGTGTTCCGCGAGGACCGCGAGGCGCCGCTGGTCGGGTGGATCCCGGTCGAGGGGCTCGAGGTCGAGGTGGTGAGCGTCGAGCCGGATCCGGCTCAGGAGCAGTGGCCCAAAGCCCAGGCGGTGACCTTCACCGTGACCAGCACGATCGATCGGGCTGGCGCGACGGTGTACGCGCCGCTGTACTTCGCAAGCGGCACGCGCGAAAACCCAACCGCGCTCAACCGCGTGTGGGCGGCCGGCCTGACCGCCGACGAGAGCGGGAACTACATCGAGGCCATCGAGAGCGAGGGCCCGACGCTGATCACCGGCGACGGTGGCGAAGAGGCGCTCGCGAGCATGGGCAAGAAGCCGCAGTAAATCAGACCCCGTCACCGGTCCCCGGACCGGAGGCAGACAGGAACCCCGACCATGGCCAGCAAAGCTAAGACGATTCGGATCAAGCCGGCCCCGGCGGGCTGGAACCTCGCGGCGATGCTCATCGCGATCCTGGTGTGCGCCGTGCTGGGAGTCGCGGCGTACTCGAAGATCGTCGATCCGAACAAAGCGAAGTTCATCGTGCTGGGCGGCAGCGAGTTCCGGTACGAGCGGGCGATCGGCATCTTCGAGGTGCTGGTGATCCTCGCCCTGCTGGCCGGCCACCGGCTGCGCCTGGCGTGGCTGGGGGTGCTCGCGCTGTTCGCGCTGTTCGCCGGATACGCGGGGTACTACTTCGCCAGCGGCGAATCGTGTGGGTGCTTCGGCAACGCTCTCGACGACACACCCTTTGAATGGATGACCATCAAGGGTGTGTCGGTGGCGTTCGATCTGCTCTTCGTGCTGGCAGCGCTCGCGCTGCTCGCATGGCGGGGGTTCAGCGGCAAGACGATCACCGGGCTGGTGGGTGCGGCGATGGTGCTGTCGGTGGGCGGCGCGTGGCTGGGCTCGGTGGAGTGCGCGAATTCGCCGGCCTGCGGATCCAAGCCGCCTCCGCCGCCGTCGAACGGCAATCAGGTGGAGAACTTCCCGCCGGGGTTGCAGGTGAACCATCAGGCGTCGGCGCTGCTCCGTCAGGACGCCTACGCCGAACTGATCGCCTCGTCGGCCGAGAACCCCGACAAGATGTGGTACGTCTTCGTGTACGACCCGGACTGCTCGGAGTGCATGGCGATGAAGCCGGTCGTCGACCTGCTCAAGGATCAGGACGAGGCGGAAGACAGCCCGTACATGGAAGTGCTCAGCGTCACCAAGCAGGACGCGCAGGACGCGTACGGCATCGACTTCTGGACGTGGGAAAGCGGCGCGACGATCATCATCGTGCAGGGCGGCGACATCCTCCGCGTGTACGACCACAAAATGACCCCGGACGAGAAGCCGACGCCGGACATGGTAATGGAAGAGTTCTTCAGCGCGGGCGCGATCGAGAGCAACTGGCCGCCGGCTTCGGAGGAGTGAGGGCGGTCAGTCGCGGACGCTGAGTGTGGGTGCCGGGGTCTTCATAGAAGACCCCGGCACCCACTGGTCTGCACCTGCTCAATCGCCGAGCCACTCCGCTTGCCTGTCGCGCCACTGTTCGGCGAGGTCGGTCAGGTTGCTGCGGATCAGGTTCTGTTCGATGCGCTGGGCGAAGGACGCCTTGTCTTCGACTCGCTTGAGCGCTTCGGAGAAGGCGTCGAGGGCTTCGTCGGTGCGGTCGGCGCTGATGAGCAGGGAGGCGAGGCGTTCGTAGCGGGCTGCGGAACTGCGCTGGAGCTGGATGGCGGTGAGCAGTTCGCGGATGGCGCTGTCGGGGTCGCGTTTGTACTGGGCGTAGGCCGCGGCGAGGTTCTCGCGGATGACGGCGTCGCGGGGGTGGATCTCCACGGCCTGCTGGAGCGACTGGAAGGCTTCTTCGAAGCGCCCGGCGCTCTGCAGGGCACGGGAGCGGTCGAGGAGAGCGCGGGAGCGGGCGCGTCGGTACTTCGGAGTTTCGGGGAGCGCTTCGAGTGCTTCATTGGCGACGGCGATGGCTTCTTCGGCGCGACCGGTCTGGTTCAGGGTGGCGATGAGGCGTTCGCGCGTGGCCCACCAGTCGGGGTTGGCTTCGAGGGCGTCGCGCATGTTGTCCAGGGCGCGTTCGGTCTGCTCGCGAGCGGAGGCGAAGGCCTGTTCGACTTCGGGGCGGGTGACGCCGGGGCGGTTGCGGGCGAGGCGTGCGACGGCGAGGCCGCCGAGGATGCGGACCTGCTCGCGGTCGGCGGTGAGTTCGTCGGCTTCGCCCGCGATGCGTTCGACTCGATCGAGGAGGACGAGGGCGTCGTCGTGCTGGTCGAGGGCGAGGCGGAGCAGGGCCATGCGGAGCATGGACTCGGCGTTGGGCGCGAGGCCGATGCCGCCGTCGCTGATCGGTGCGGTGCGGTTGTACAGGTCGAGGGTGCTCTGGAACCGCTGCGTCTGCGCGTCGTCGAAGGTGGGTGGCGTCGGGGCGAAGAGCGCGGCCTTGGAGAGGTTGAGGCGTTCGAAGGAATGGTCAGCGCGCCAGCGGTACTGGTTGACGGCGAGCGAGTGGGCGACGAGCAAGAGGACGACGGTGGTGAGCGTGAGCCAGGCCCAGCCGGTCTTCGTGGTGCGCCCGCGACGGCGGAGCTGGAAGCCGTGGAAGCGGACGTTCTCGACGCGGAGGGTGCGCCAGGCCTTGTAGGCGAGGAAAGTGACCATGCCGGCGATGCCGGCGGCCATAAGCAGGGGGACGACGGCGTAGAGGCCTCGGGCGGCGAGCAGGGTGAGCAGGAACACGAGGGCGAGACCGATTTCTTCCAGCCAGGAGAG
>CAXAVQ010000329.1:0-3318 GCA_963971985.1 uncultured bacterium | reverse complement strand
GCTCCCGGACCCCGCCCTCGCCACGAACAGCTCCGACGTCATGTCGTAATACGCGTCCGTCAGCCCCCGACGCTCGAACCCGGCGTTGAGCAGCACCTTCTGCGATGCGAGGTTCTCCGGGTACGTGATGCCGATCACTTCCTTGAGCCGCGGCCCGTCCGGTCCCAGCGCCCACGCACGAACCGCCCGCGCCGCCTCGGTCGCGTAGCCCTTGCCCCACGCATCCTTCTTCAGGCGATACCCCAGTTCGATTTCCGGCCCACGCGCGTTCAGATCCGTCGGGTCTACGCCGCTGCGCAGCACCGGGACCACGAAGCAATCACCCAGGATCGCGCCGCTCTGGCGATCCGTCGCGAGGAAGATCGCCAGCCCACGCTCCTCGAAGAGCTCGCGCCCACGCTCTATCGACCGGGCCACCCGGTCCGGCGTTCGCAGCGAGCCGTCGCCGATGTAGCGCATCACTTCGGGATCGGCGAAGATCGGCGCGTATTCGCCGAGATCCTCGAGCGTCGGCAGACGCAGCAGGAGACGGTCGGTCGTGAGAATCGGGTCGGTTTGGCTCATGGCGCCGTCCACGATACCCAGCCGTCGCGGCTACCATGCCCTCCCTATGGCCACGACACCCACCACCACCGAATCCGGCAGCGATGCCGGCTCGTCCACCCACCGCCTCGAGCAGCAGCGCCGCGAGAACCGCGACGCCGTCCGCGCCCTTGGCCTGAACCCCTACGGCCAGCGGACCGACGGGCTCATCACGCTCGCCGAGGCCAAGGCCCGCTACGACGAAGCCGCCGACCTGAAGTTCCAGGAGGCCGAGCAGACCAACGCCGAAGCCCGCAAGGCCGACCCGAACGCGCCGCAGATCGAGATCGTCGACGGTCGCCCGACCGTCCGGGTCGCCGGTCGCGTCATGCTCAAGCGTGGTCAGGGCAAGCTGATCTGGCTGCAGATCCGCGACCACACCACCGGCCCCGCCGTGATGATCGAGGGCCAGGAGGCCGACGAAGAGGCCGGCAAGCCCGCGATCGAGCCCTCGCCCTTCCGCGGCGCCATGGCCAGCGACCTGCAGATCGCCGCGAGCAAGAAGGACGTCGACGAAAGCTCCTTCGAGCTCGTGAAGCAGCTCGACCTCGGCGACATCGTGGTGGTCGAGGGTCGCCTCGGCAGGACCCGCAAGGGCGAGATCACCGTCTGGGCGAAGAGCGTCGAGATGGCCAGCAAGAGCCTCGTCCCCCCGCCCGAGAAGTGGAGCGGCCTTCAGGACATCGAGCAGCGCTACCGCAAGCGTTACGTCGACCTGTACACCAACCCCGAGGCCATGCAGGCCTTCAAGATGCGATCGCGCATGATGACGCGGATGCGCGAGTACCTCGGCAACCAGGACTTCCTCGAAGTCGACACCCCCGTCCTCCAGGCCATGGCCGGCGGCGCCGCGGCGCGCCCGTTCCGCACCCACATGAACGCGCTCGACATCGATCTGTTCATGCGCATCGCCCCCGAGCTCTACCTCAAGCGCCTCATGGTCGGCGGCATGCCCCGCGTCTACGAGTTCAGCCGCAACTTCCGCAACGAGGGCGTCGACAAGAGCCACAACCCCGAGTTCACCTCCCTCGAGCTCTACCAGGCCTACGGCAACTACGAGACCATGGCCGAGATCGCCGAGGGCCTCATCCGCGATGCCGCGTCATTCATCGCCTCCGAACTGGGCGATCGCGACGACACTGCCTCGGGCGACCTCGTGCTCCCCTACCTCGATCACAACATCGACTACGGGCGCCCCTTCGACCGGATCACCTACGCCGAACTGTTCGAAAACGCCCTCGGCTTCCCGATGACCGACACCGCCAATGCGCGCGCCGAAGCGGAGAAGCGCGGGCTGAAGACCAAAACCGAAGACGGCACCCAACTCGCCGACATCCTCATCGTGAACGAACTCTTCGAGGAAGTCGCCGAGCCCACCATCGACCCGGCCCGTCCGACCTTCGTCTTTGACTACCCGGCAGCGCTCTCCCCGCTCACCCGCCCCGACCCCGACAACCCGGAACTGGCCCAACGCTGGGACCTGTTCATCGGCGGCATGGAGATCGGCCCGGCCTACACCGAACTCAACGACCCCGACATCCAGGAAGCCAAGTTCCGCGAGCAGCTCGCCGGCATCGACGATGAGGAAACCACATTCCGCACCTTCGACGAGGACTTCGTCAACGCCCTGAAGGTCGGCATGCCCCCCGCCGGCGGCCTCGGCCTCGGCATCGACCGCCTGTGCATGCTGCTGATGAACCAGCGGACCATCCGCGACGTCATCCTCTTCCCGATGATGCGTCCGGAGGCCTGATACGCCGCCCGCAGTCAGCGTTTTTCACCAGATTCTCGATCCGCTGTATCTGAGCGGGCGGGGCCTGCTCCCTATTACAGGACCGTCTCGGGTGCCTCACGCACTTTCCACTTCAGAAACCGGATCACGCCATGCGCACCAGACTCAACACACTGCTCAGCTGCCTCGTCGCTGCCGCCCTCGCCCCCGCGGGCCTCGCCCAGGCCGAACTCGAACTCGGCACCTACCTCGGTGGGTCGGGGACCGATCGCGGCACGTCGTTCGATATCGACGCCGACGGCTTCGTCTATCTGTGCGGCTACACCGAATCGACTGATATCCCCGGCGCTCTCAATTCCAGAACCGGCTTCGTCGACTGGTACGTCACCAAGCTCTCGCCTGATTTCACGCAGGTCATCTGGACCCGATACATCGGCGGAACCGAGCAAGGCGCCGGCCCGGAGTACCCCGCCGACATCGCCGCTGACGGCCAGGGCGGATGCGTCGTCATCGGCAAGACGAACGCGACCGATTTCCCGCTCGTCAACGCCCTGGACTCCTCGTTGGACGGCGACTCCGACGCCGCGATCGTTCGCCTCGATCAGGACGGGGGGATTGTCTGGTCAACACTCCTCGGCGGGTCCGGGGGCGAAATGGCCGACGGCTTCGGCTTCAGCCAGATCACCGGCGAGGTCGAGATCGCCTCCGACGGCTCGATCGTGATCGCAGGGGATACCCGATCAGCCGACTTCCCGACCCAGAACCCGATCGACGACTCCTTCGGCGGATTCAACGCCGATGTCTTCGTCGCGACGCTCTCCGGCGACGGCCAGCAGTTGCTGTGGTCCACCTACCTTGGCGATCTCTACCGCGACCAGGTCTGGGACCTCCGCCTCGACGCACAGGACAACCCGGTCATCTGCGGCGACGCCGGTCCCGAGTGGCCCGAGGTCGAAGGCTCCTACACCTTCGGCGAGTTCACGTCCTCGGGCATCATCTACGCC
>CAXAVQ010000328.1:0-3331 GCA_963971985.1 uncultured bacterium | reverse complement strand
GCTCCGATATGGTTCTGTGAACCGAACGACCGACCTCATGCCCAATTCCGCCCCCCAGAACACTGCTGCATCGGCCGGACGATCCTCCGTCTGGCGCCTGGTCTGGAACATCGCGTCGGTTTCCGGGCGGATCCTCCTGCTGGGCTGCTTGGCGGTCTGCGTGGCCTCACCCGAACTGATCGATCTGGACTGGCGCTTCGACATCGTCGCGAGCCTGATCGCGCAGGCGTGCCTGGCGGGCGCGGTGCTCGCGATCTGGCAGGCGCTGTTCCGGCGCTGGGTCTGGTGCGCCCTGTTCGCGGTCGTTGCCGCCGGCGGCTACTCCTGGATGCTGCGGGTCGAGCGTGCGCCCACGACCGCGCAGGCACACCTCGGCCCAGGAGCGATCGAACTCGAACTGCTCATCATGAACGTCCACTCCCGGAACCAGCGTGGCGCGGAGGTGCTTTCGGTCATCGAAGACTCGGGCGCCGACATCGTGGTGATCATCGAGTCGAGCTGGTGGATCAACCGTGACCTGGCGGAGCACGGGGGCGTCACCCAGCGGTACCCGTACCGCGCCGGCACCGATAAAGACGTATCGGGACAGATCGTCGTCCTCAGTCGGCATCCGCTGTTCAAGACGGACAGGCCCGATTCGACGGAAGGGCTGACGAGCAGTTGGGGATACCGCGCAGGCTTTGTTGACGTGCAGGGTCAGCGCATCGGCTTCAGCGCTGTGCACCCGGCCTCACCGCGGACGCGCAATACGTGGCTCGTCGGCCAACACACCTTCGGACGACTCGCCCGACACTACGAGCGCGTCGGGATCCCGCTCGGTGCCCGCGACCATCCGATGATCATCGCCGGAGACCTCAACAGTTCCCCCACCAGCCTTCGCACTCGCCTCGTGACGCGGGATCTGGGGCTGCTGCGGGCGAAGCCTCTGAGCGCGTGGGACGGCACGTTCCCCGCCTCACTCCCCTGGTTCGCAAGATCGTCGATCGACGGCGCGTTTGTCACACCGGGAGTGACCATCAGCGATTGGTCCACGCTGCAGATCCCCGGCAGCGATCATCGCGGTGTGTCGATGTCACTCGTCGTCGAAGCCGAGCCCGGCGGTTGATCCTGGGCCGGCTGGCCGGCAACCGGTGCGGGTGCGGTCTTCGCGCGCGATCGCCCAAGCCGACACGCGATCATCCCGATGATACGTTTCCGCTCCGCCGGCTTCAGCGCGAGGAAATACCCGAGCGGCGCGTAGGTCGCGCCGGTCAGCCCGAGGACAAGCCCAAGGTCCACGACGCTATCGATCGTGACAAGCGAGCGCACGCCGATCGCGATCCCGAGGAAGATCGCGAGCGAGGTCAGCGGACGGAGATAGACCGAGACGAACAGACGCCTGGGGCTCCGCTCGGAGACCCGCCCGATGAGCCACGGGAAGTACACGCCGTACACAATCGCCTGGATCGACACGGTCACAACGATCGCGCTGATGGCGGGGAAACCCGACGCGAGCAGCGCGACCGTGATCGTCGGTTTCAACACCGCGCTCGCGAGCAGCACCGGCGCGATCCGTCGCAGGTGCCCCAGCCCGTACAGCACGCTGATCGCCGAATAATGCGGTTCTGCGATGACCGTTCCGACGATCATGAGAACCGCGAACGAGGTGATCATGCTCACGAGCCCATCTGCGGTGAACTCGGAGCTGGTCAGCCCCTCTTGGATCGCGTCGAACAGCCAGATCGTAACGACCGGTTGCGCAAAAACAGCAAGGAGGATGGCGCAGCAGCCGGTGATAATCAGCGGGAAGCGCACGGTTGCGTCGAGCACGTTTCGCGCAGAATCGAGGCGCCCCCGCTCCTGCAGGTCCGAGGCAAGCGCATCGGTCCCGAGGATGATCGATGAGCCGGCGAGTCGCGCGTAGCCGCGAAGCTGGTTGCTCACGCCGTAGATCGAGTTGTAGATCGGCCCCGCGAAGACGTTCAGGAAGATCTGGTCGAGCTCGTACAGCGAGAACTGCGAGATCGGGATACTCATCGCGAGGCCGCCGGTTCGCCCGAGGCGGCGGAAGGTCTCCTTCCGGACCAGCGAAGGCACGAAACGGGCGTTGTCGCTTTGTTTTCGTCCGTACATCGCGAGGAGCGTCATGCCGACCACACGCAGCGCGAGCCGGGTCCAGATGAACGCGAGGAACCCGTTCTCCGGGCCGAATCTCGCCACCGCGAGCAATGCGAGCAGATCACCAACTCGCAGTGAGAGATAGAACGCGTTGAGCTGGAGGATCTTCCCGGAACTGACGACCATCGCCTGCCACGGCGTGATGCCGAGATAAAACCCGCCGAGGACCGCCGTGGCAAGTACGAGGTTCATTAGGTCGGTGTGGAGTGCTGTGGGAAAGTCCAGAGCGATCGGCGCGAGCGCCTGCAACGGTACACCAACGAGAGCGATGAGCACGAATAGCGATGCCGAGATCACTACGCCACAGGAAAAGACCCGCCGGAACTCCTGGCTCTCGCCCCGGGCGCGTAGCGACGTGAAGTCGCGGATCATCGTGCGCGAGAGCGCCGAGAAGAAGGCGTACAGCGTCAGGTCAGTCACCTGAACGATGAAGATGTACATGCCGAAGCGGATCAGTCCGAACTCGCTGATCATCATCGCCGTGAAAACCAACCCGACGAAGAACGTGATCGCCAGCCGGGCCCAGCCGGACGCGATGATGCTCAGCAGTTGTCCGGCGGTGCTGCGTCCGTGCGGTTCGGTCACGTCTGCTCTCGGGTGATCAGGAAGCGGCTATCGGACCATCGGTACAAGATCCGAGGTCCGCAAGGTCTCTCTATCGACACGGAAACCCTCGGGTTCGGAACCTCGTGTGAGAAATCAGAGATCGCGGGCCGGCTCAACGCCGGACGGCGCGGAACAGCCGGGCCGCGATGAACAACGCGATGTACACCATCGCGATATTCGGCCCCGGCTGCCAGTCGGTCTCGAAACTGACAACCAGCCCGATCGCGGCCCCGGCGAGGCCGAGCGCAACCGACAGGACCACCACCCGCCCCAGACGCCGAGACAACTGCAACGCCGCGGCACCGGGGAGAACGAGCATCGCGGTCGCCAGAATCACGCCGGCCAGTTGCATCGTGACCACAATGGCGATCGCGAGCACGACCATCAGCGTCGCCCGAACCGCGCCGGTGCGGACGCCCAGCGACTCGGCCATCGGCTCGTCGAACGCCCAGAACAGGAGCGGGCGGCGGGCGATACACAGCGCGAACCCGCTGGCGAGCAGGACCGCCCAGGCAACCACGGCCTGCGTCACCCCGGTGGTCGCCACATCTCCGAAGAGCACGCTCTC
>CAXAVQ010000327.1:0-3333 GCA_963971985.1 uncultured bacterium | reverse complement strand
GTTCCGCGGACGCGGGCTTTGACATCATCTTCAACCTCCCGGAGGAAGCGGCATTTAGCGTAGAAGAGTCGGGCAACTCTTTCTCACTCACGTTCGAGGGAGCAAGCAGCCCGAACGGCGGAACCATATCGCCCGACCCGGACGGCAATCTCGATGGCATCGCGAGTGCTGGAGAATACCGGCTTGCGTTCGGTGCGGGTTTCAACAACGGGACGTTGGTGTATAGCATCACGTTCGACCGAGCGATGGACATCATTCCGGACTCCGCACCCGCGTGGGCACCGGTTGGCGAAGGCCTCAATAACTGGGGCTACGCAATGACCGAGTTCGACGACGGAACCGGTGCAGCGTTGTACGTGGGCGGAAACTTCACGGCGGCGGGCGGAGGTTCAGCCAGTCGCATAGCCCGCTGGAACGGCGATGACTGGTCGCCTTTGGGCGCAGGCGTCGTCGGAGCGGTGAACTCACTAGAACTCTTCGACGACGGCGCGGGAACTGCTCTCTACGCGGCGGGCACCTTCACACAAGCAGGTGGAACCCCCGCGGGCCTCATCGCTCGATGGAACGACGGTGCGTGGTCGCCGCTCGCCGGTGGGTTGAGCAGCGGTGGCGTCTCGTTCCTGGAAGTGTTCAACGACGGAAGCGGCGACGCGTTGTACGCGGGCGGCTGGTTCACGCAAGCCGATGGGAACTCCGCCAATCGCATCGCTCGGTGGGATGGCGACGCGTGGTCGACTCTCGGTTCCGGCCTGAACTCGACGGTACGCGGGATGACCGTGTTCAACGACGGCGGCGGAGATGCGCTTTATGTGGGTGGAGACTTCTCACTCGCGGGCGGAGGTGCAGCCAACCGCATTGCACGCTGGGATGGAAATACGTGGTCGCCAGTAGGATCGGGCATGAACGATCGGGTCTACGCGCTTACTGTGTTCAACGGCGAACTCTATGCTGGCGGTCGTTTCACCACGGCGGGCGGTGTCTCGGCCAACCGCATCGCACGGTGGGACGGCAGCGGATGGACGGCCCTCGGTGACGGCGTCAACGACATCGTGCGCTCGCTCACGGTCATTGATGACGGGAACGGACCGGCGCTTTACGCCGGTGGCGACTTCACTGAAGCAGGCGGCCAACCGGCCAACTACATCGCACGCTGGGACGGCGCGTCGTGGTCTTCACTCGGGCAGGGTGTGAACCAGAGGGTTTACTCATTGGCCGGATTCGACGACGGAAGCGGCCCGACGCTGCACGTCGGCGGTGAATTCACCGAAGCCGGCGGCAACTCCGCTGACTACATCGCCCGCTGGGGGGTCCCGGGCGAATCTACGCCGTGCCCCGGCGATGCCAGCGGCGATGGAGAGGTTGATCTGGCGGATCTCAACCTCGTGCTCGCGAACTTTGGGCAATCCACCAGCGAGGGCGATACCAATGGCGACGGAGTGGTAGACCTCGCCGATCTCAATACCGTCTTGGGAGCGTTCGGGTCGTCCTGCTAATGAACTGGCATCGGGCAACCGACTAGTTCTTTATCCGCCCAAGCAGACGATGAAGAACTGCCATGCCGTCGGGACCGATCTGCTCGAGCACTACGCCGGAGAGCAGTCGCTCGAATGATTCCGAAAGTGCGTCCGGGGTCATGCCGAGCACCCCCGTCAACTTCGCTGGCGACATCTGCTCGATGAGAACACCACTCAGGATCGCCCATTCGTGCGGTTCGACCCGCTCGCGGACCGGCTCAAGCAGTTTGGCGCGCAGCGGCTTCTTCGAGCGTGACAGGCGAGCGCGGAGGGCGTCGTGGGAGCAGCCGATGTGCTCGGCCGCTCGTTTGGCGTCCCAGGCTCGGAACACGCACATCTCGATCATCTGCTTCGACTGCTGATCCTCTCCTCCGAGCAGCCGGGCGCGGAGTTCAGCGGACTTGCATGAGACCTTGTCCGACTCGTCGACCGCTTCAACCGACGTCGCGGGCCCCGGGCCGCTGGCAACACCGACGTCGGATCGCTCGTTCGGGCCTTGGGACATCTGAACGGGTTGTCCGGCCTTCCCACCTTTGCGGAGACGGGTTCGGATCTTGTTGCGGATCGCCAGACGCATGCGGCCAACGAGGTGTTCATCGTCGTTGATATCGAGATCCGGCAACTGGCCGAGTTCGCCCACGAGCACGCTTTGGGCGACGCTCTCTGGAACCAGATCAACGCGATCGAGTTTGCCAGAAAGCTCGGCTCGGGCTTGGCCCACCAAGAGATCGGTCAGATCCTCAAGGGCTTGCCGAAACTCAAAATCTTGATCGCTCCGCAGGCGATCGAGCAGGTTGTCGGGGGTCACACCATCTCCCATGTCTTCTTCCTCCGTGTTTAGCGTACAGCGGGGCCGGTACAGAGAGGACCACGCTTTCCGCCCGATGAGCGATCCGAAGGCTTGGCGTGTGACATCGGGATGTGGGTGTTGGCCGTGCACCGGCTAACGAAGCGATACCGCAGAATTGAGAGCGCCCAGAAGTGACCGATCGGGACCGGTCGGGACCGGTCGAAAGACACCCAGTACAGAGAATTGCCCAGTTGGCGGATCAGAGAGTCGGGCTTTGTTAGCAGCCGATCCCCGCCGTACCGACGGATTCGCTCAGAACCCAGAGAACGGTTTTGACGCGAACCGACTCCGGAGCTCAGAACCCCGTATCCGATGGATGCGGGGTTTTTTTGTGGGCTGGGCGGACCGGGTTTTTTGGCGAATGGGCGGGGTTTTTGGGATGGCGGAGCAGACAGAGAGTCTGCGGCGGGGCGGCCGGAGGCGAGGTCGGGCCGGTCTCGGGGCTGGATTCTCTGAGAGTCTCGGAATTGGTTAGCAGGGAGTGGGTGTAGGGTGGCGGTCGGGACACCCCGTGGCGAGAGTCCAGCGACAGGTCACTCCGCGATGCGTAGATATCCGAGATCGTTGCATGCAAGTGCTTCACTGCACTTCGCAGGCTGTCCACAAGATCCGGTTGTTCCGGGTTGTAGAAGAGGAAATCATCCATTGAGATCTTCCTTTTCAGGAAACTGTTCGGGATCCGCTTTCGCAATACAGACGACCTCCGCACAGAGAGGCAATGCGCACGCAATGGCGGGGTTGCGGATGTTCGCAATTAAACGCTGGCCTCCGTCGGTACTCGTATCTCCCCGGTCAGCAGCTTCTGCATCAGACCACGCTTCTGGAGATGGATCTGCTCGCGGAGCTGTTCGAGCAGCTCAATCTCACATTGGGCGGTGTCGAGGATGTCGGCGATGGCCCGCTGTTCGTCCAGCGAGGGAAGCGGGATCTTGATGCGGGAGAACTCGTTCCACCGGAGGCCTCCGCGTC
>CAXAVQ010000326.1:0-3337 GCA_963971985.1 uncultured bacterium | reverse complement strand
CCCCGCTCCAGAACGCGACATCCGCCGGAGCGCCGGCTCCCCCCTCGCTCGCGGCGACCAGTAGCGGCATCAGACAGTCGATCATGCACCGAGCATACCAACTCCGAACCTAAATACACCGGTTTGGGGCGATCGGGATCGGCCCTCCAGCCGGTACATTGGATGGATGATCTCCAGAATCAAGCACGCTCTCGCCGCGACCGCCCTCACTCTCGCATGGATGACGCCGGCCGCTGTCGCCAACTCCGACGACGATCCGATGCAACAACGCATCGACGCCGCCTTCGCCCTGCAGGAAGACGGCGCCACCCTCGCGACCGTCCAGCAATCGCTCGATGAACTCCCCGCGGGCCCGGACACGGCCTTCGCTCGCGCCACTGTCCGCTTCCTGCGCGCCTTCGAAGGCCTCCTGCAGGGAGCCCACAGACACGGCTTTTTGCAGACCTTCAACCAGGCCGGCGACGTGATCTCGCCCCGCCTCGACGTGCTGCAATGGACCGCCAACGACACGCCCGCCCAGACCACCCCCGAACTCATCAACGTCGGCCTGAAGAGCTTCATCCTGCAACTCGCAGACGCCGATCGCGTGCTCGCCGAAGTCGACGGAGATTTCAAAGTCGCCATCGAGATCCCCGAGATCCGCTTCGACATCAACGCCGACGGCAAGGCCACATCCGCCGAAAGCCTCCGCGCGCTATTCGCCCTGCTCCCGGAAATGGGACGCTGGGACCCAGAACAGCGCCGCACCGTCTGGCGACCGCTCGTCCCAGAAGACCTTGTCGTTGCCTTCGACCGCGGCGATGCCGAGTGGATGCGCGGCTACTGCCACGCCCTCTCCGGCTTCGCCGAAATGATCCTCGCCCACGACTACTCCGACTGGTTCGATCGCACCGGCTTCGTCCTCTTCCCCGAAGCCGTCACCACCCACGAGTCGCTCCCCGGCACCGCGTGGTCTATGGAAGCCCTCATGGGCAACCAGCCGCCCGCGCCCTTCGACCTGACCGATGTCCTCGCGATGATCGGGAACTTCCAGATGCCCGTCGCCGAGCCCGAGCGCATGACCCGAGCCCTCGAGCACTTCCGCAAGACCGTCGATCACGGACGCGCCATGTGGGAGCACTACGACAACGAAGCGGACGACGACCGCGAATGGATCCCCAACCCCGACCAGACCGCCGCGTTCCATGAGGTCGAGGTCGACGAGGACATGCGTGACGCGTGGCTCGCCCTCATCGACGAGGCCGACGCCGTCCTCAACGGCAAAAAACTCCTGCGCTTCTGGCGCGGCGACGGCACCAAGGGCATCGACCTCGTCAAGGTCATGACCGAGCCCCGCGACTTCAACCTGCTCTACTGGATCCAGGGCTCCGCCGCGACGCCGTATCTCGTTGAGGGCGAGTTCACCGCGCCCAACACGTGGGCGCAGATCCGTCGGGTCACCGAACGGCGGTATTTCCGCTACTCGTTCTGGTTTAACTAAGCAGCGATCGACCAAACCATGCCGAAACGCTGATCCACAGTCAGACCGTCGCTAGACTCGATGCCTATGGACCCCGAGCTTCTCAAGTTGCTCGCCATCACCTTCGGTGCCGCAGTCCTCGCCGATCTCTCGATGGCCTTCGGCGTCGCGCCGTTCTTCTTCTTCAAATCCATACCAGACAGGCTGGCCGGGCTCTTCGCAGCCGCGGCCGCCGGCATGATGGCCGCCGCCAGTCTCGTGCAACTCGTCGGCGAGGGCCTCAACAGGGCCCCGGGCCTGCAGGCGTGGGAAGTCGCCGCAGGCCTCGCGCTGGGCGCAACCTTTTATTACCTCGCCGCGAAGTGGGTCAAGTCGCACGAAGACTTCGATGTCGCGTCGCTCCGCAAAGCCGGCGGCACCCGCGCGCTGCTCATCGTCGCCGCCATGACCGTTCATTCGATGCCCGAAGGCATCGCCATCGGCGTCGCATTCGGGTCAAAGGAGCAGTCGCTCGGCATCGCCGTCGTTTCCGCGCTCGCCGTCCACAACATCCCCGAAGCCATCGCCATCACCCTGGCGCTCCGCGCCAGCGGCGTCTCGCCGAAGGCCTGCCTCGGCTGGGCGCTCGTCACGAGCCTCCCCCAACCGATAGCCGCGCCGTTCGCCGCATGGCTCATCTGGATCTTCGAGCCGCTGCTCCCCGCCGGCCTCGGCTTCGCTGCGGGCGCCATGATCTACCTCGTTGTCGACGACCTGCTCCCCGATGCCTTCGAGAAAGCCAGCGGCACAGCAGCCGCTGCCTGCTTCACCGCAGGCGTCGTGGCCATGATCATCCTCGGTCGCCTCGTGGGCCTCTGAGCAGGTGAGCCCTCAGAACGCCGACGCCCCCGCCTCCGCCACCGCGTGGTCCTGCTCGCCCGAGCCGCCACTCACGCCGATCGAACCGACAACCTTCCCATCCTTCTTCAGCGGGATGCCGCCGGCAAAGACCATGATCTTGCCGTCGTTGCTCGCGTGGATCCCGAAAAACTGCCCGCCCGACTGGCTGTGCTCGGCGAGGTCCTTGGTCTCGATATCAAACGCCCGCGACGTGTAGGCCTTCTTGATCGAGATATCGATCGATCCCAGCCATGCCCCGTCCATCCGAACGTGCGAGACGAGGTTCCCGCCTCCATCCGCCACCGCGATATTCATCGGCTGGCCGATCTCGCCCGCCTTCTTCTCCGCAGCAGCAATCACACGACGCGCATCTTCGAGAGTCACCATCAGTCGTATCCTCCGTTCAGGGTGCAAAACCGAGTCTAGGCGCTCCCGAGGTGGAACCAAGCGCGAAACAGCTCGCCTCACAGTCCAAACAAGCACCCGGAGAGGAGCCCATCATGACCGCCCACCAACCCGCGTCCCAACTGCGCACCGTCAACACCCAGTCCGTCGGCCTCGGCTGCGGCACACTGATCATCATCGCCCTGCTCGTCCTCTTCCTCGGAAGAGCGGACGTCAAGCCGCTCGAACGAAAGATCGATGCGCTTCAGACCGAGGTCGTGGCCCTGCAGGCTCAGGTCGAGGACGCCAACACGAAAATCGACCTGCTGATTTCGGCATCACGCGAAGAGTGACGGCACCGTTCGTGGAAATCCACGGCTAGCGCACGCTACTCCGGAATCTCCCGCCCGTGCGGATCAAGCGCCGGTCCCTCCGGCGGCAGCGTCTCCAGATGCTCCAACAGCTCCGCCGTGCCGTGCACGTGATCCGGCAGCAGCCCCGCCTTGTCCACGAGGTAGTGCTCCCACAAGCGGTGACGCCGGATCAGCGACTTCGCGAGACGACGCCCCCGATCGGTCAGACGCACGCGCCCTCCCTCGACCTCGAGATCGCCAC
>CAXAVQ010000325.1:0-3381 GCA_963971985.1 uncultured bacterium | reverse complement strand
GCCATCGCCAGCTCATCCCTCGCCACCGAGTGGATCAAGGGCAAGACCCTCGACGAGGCCATGGCCATCAAGAACACCGACCTCGTCGAAGAACTCAGCCTCCCGCCGGTCAAGATCCACTGCTCAGTCCTCGCCGAAGACTCCATCAAGAGTGCGATCAAGGACTACCAGAAGAAAAACGGTCTGCTCAAGGAAGAACACGAGCACGAACACGCCCACTGAGCCCGTCGCCAAACCGCATTCCCAATCCGCAATGAAGCCGGACGCGTCAGTGCGTCCGGCTCTTGCGTTATACAGACGTCGATCCGGCAAGTCCCTCCAAGATCGTCCCCCATCCGGCCGATCTTTTCCGGGATCCGATGCGTATAATGTTCGCGAAGCATCACGCAGGCCCGGTTGAACACCCGGTCATCCTGCCCTCGATAGGAGTTCACCTATGACCACCGCCACAACCGACACCCAGACCGAGGGACTCGTCCTCACCCCCACCGCCGCCCGTGAGGTCAAGACCATCATCGAGCAGCAGGAACTCGACAAGGAAAAGGTCCGCCTGCGCGTTGGCGTCAAGGGCGGCGGCTGCTCCGGGTTCAGTTACATCCTCGACCTCACCGAAGTCAAGAAGGACACCGACGAGGAGATCGAGCAGCACGGCGTCAAGATCATCTGCGATCCCAAGTCCCTGCTCTACCTCAACGGCACCACCATCGACTTCAAGGACGAGATCATGGGACGCGGCTTTGTCTTCACCAACCCGAACGCGAACTCCACCTGCGGCTGCGGCTCCTCCTTCGCCGTCTGATCCCCACCTCTCTTGCATGCCACAGAGCCCGCTCAAGCGGGCTTTTTTGTGCGCTGACGCGACCTTCCCATCCCTCTCAGGTACAACCAGAAGCCCGGCGAACGCCTAGAGTCCGCCGAACCAAACCGACCGATAGGAACCCGAGAATGCCAACCGACCGTCGATTCAGCCGCATGACCTCCCGCTTCGGACGCGCCTTCGGCATCGCCGCCCTCGTTGGCGCGTGCGGCCTCGCCACGGTTCCCCAGACCGTCTCCGCTGCGCAGGATCGCGACCCGAGTCTCTCGGCGGTCGAGGAGCTCCAGACCGCTCCGTGGGTCCGAACCAAACTCATGCCCGGCGGCATCCTCGAAATGCAGGTCGCCCAGCGCGTCCTGAAGCCGAAGGACGGTACCGGTCCCGACCTGCTCATCGTCGGGGCGGTCCACATCGGCGATCGCGACTACTACCAACTCATGCAGGAAGCGCTCGATGAGCTCCCCCTCGTCCTCTACGAGGGCGTGCTCCCCGCCGGCGGCGAGGACCTTGAGCCCGCCGACGACAAGGAAGCCCGCGAACTGACCGAGCAGCGATTGCGCCTGCTGGCGACCCTCTCGCTCCAGGTCGGCGAGACCGACAGCATCGACGAGATGATCCAGCAGGTCGCCGACAAGCAGAAGGCGCGCACACTGCTCGAAACCGCCAGCGTCGATGGTTGGGGCTTCCCGGTCACCATGGAGACCGATGAGGACGGCGACACCGACTTCGTCTCTTACGGCGCCGACGGCGAGCCCGGCGGCGAGGGGCCGAACCGCGACCTCCGCTTCAGCGACCAGCGCCCGCTCGCGCCCGCCGAGAAGGGCGAGATCGACGGCATCCAGGTCCAGATGGCCAACGCCCTCGGCCTGCACTTCCAGCTTCAGGAAATGAGCGAGGACGGCGAGAACTGGCGCAACGCCGACATGTCCACCTCTCAGATCGAGAAACGCGTCGCGGCCCTCGGCGGCGACGCGTCGGCACTCTTCGACCAACTCGGCGGCACCGGCCTCCCGGCGCAACTCATCGGCATGGTCCTGCGCATCGTCGAGGCCTTCCCCGGCGCACAGGCCCGCGCCAAGATGATGCTCATGGACATGCTCGCCCAAAGCGAAGTCCTCGAGATCGGCATGCCCGGCCCCGACGGTCAGGCCCTCATGCAGGTCATCATCGACGAGCGCAATCAGGTCATCGTTGACCGCCTGTTCGAGGCGCTCCCCGAAGCCGCAGAGAACGGCTGGGACACCATCGGCATCATCTACGGCGCCGGCCACATGCCCGACCTGCTCGAGCGTCTCGACGACCAGGTCGGCTACGAGGTCGTCTCCGGCGACTGGAACACCGCGATCAGCCTTGACCTCGAAGCCGCGGGCATCAGCATGCGTGAGCGTGCCATGTACAAGCGTCAGATCGAGATGCAGATGGAAGTCATGAAGCGACAGGCCGAGCGTCAACGCGGACGCTGATCATCCCTCGGCGTCTCCATCACCGGACACATCGTCCTCAGGCGTGCCCTCGGGCAGACGTCCAGCCCCGATCCCACCCAGGGAACCCCGCTGGAGAGGACGCGACTGCGCGTACAATCTCGCCGCGAAATCCTTGGTCTCCTCGGATGCGTCCGATTCCTGAACTTCGTCATGGATCTGCTCGAACAGGTCCCGGGAGAAATTCACATCATCGAATTCCGCAGGTCGGGTCAGACCGCCGGATTCGTAATGCCGTCGGAACACTTCGTCCATGAAGCGACGGACGTGCTCAGCGATCTGCGCTTCCGCGTCGGCACCGAAATGCTGTGATTGGCGCTGCACCATCGTCATTACGTAGGCACGAGCGTCCTGTTTCATCTCGGAACGCTGGTACTGCTTGTAACCAAAGAAACCACCCACGGTGAGCAGGCTGCAGACGATCGCGGTGATGATCAAACGCATGGCAAACTCCTTCCGGACGCTCGTTGTCCGCCCCAGAGCATACCCGATGGGACTGTGGCAACGGCACCGGGTCGCGTAGACTGCCCCGTCCGACCACACGCAGAAAGGACGCGACATGCTTCCACCCAAGATCGCAACCATGGCAGCGGGGTCCGTGCTGGCCCTTGCGTCGATCTCGTCCGGCGGCTACCTGCAAACCTCTCCCGACGCCTCGACGCAGACCCTCCAGTGGCCCGGCGACGATCGTGCAGACCTGCTCATCCCCGAAGCCACGTGGTCAACGGTGAAAGAGCACGCCGGCTTCAGCGGCCCCATCGGCTATTCGCGCGGGCAGATGGCCAACTACGGTCGCAACGCTCATCTTCTCGATACAACGCTCAACCTGTTCGCCGACGCCCGCGCTGTCACGCGTGAGACCGGTCGCATCAGCGATGAACTGCTCCGCGGCGCACGACGCTTCGCGCTCGGCGACACGATGCAGTCCGGCTATGCCCTGCTCGACGCACCCGCCGCCCGTGGCGTCCGGGTACCCGAATCCGAGTCCTGGGGCGTCCCGTACATCAAGCAAGGCTCATCGCCCACCGAGGCCCTCGATGCCTTCGCCGAGGAGGTGGCCGAAGACGTCGTCGAGCTGGAGGA
>CAXAVQ010000324.1:0-3391 GCA_963971985.1 uncultured bacterium | reverse complement strand
ATGGTGATCTTCATGTGGGTGGTCCGTACGTCTCAGAATTTATTCAGGGGCAATCGGTTCCGAACTCGCTCAGCACCCGGTTCAGGTCCGCAAGGTCGACGACGCCGTCGAAATTGGTGTCGCCGTTGGATGTGGTGCTGCCGAAGTTGCCGAGGATGATGTTGAGGTCTGCGAGGTCGACGGTGTTGTCGTCGTTCACATCGGCGAAGCAGGGGGTGATGTCGAAGATGTAGGCGGCTCCGGTGTTGGGGCCGAGGGTGTCGTCGCCGGTCGCGCTGACCCAGGCCTGCGTTCCGAGTACAGCCACGTCAGCACCAACATTGTCAAACTGGTCTGCGTCCGACGGTGTCAACCGGTAGAGCTCCTGACCGGACTGCGCGTCGAAGACGAACCCGGCACCTGTGATCACTCCGTCGATTGTCTCCTCGGGTGCTCCGACGGCGATCAGGTTTCCGCTGATCGCAACGGACCAGCCGAAGAAGTCGCCGCCGCTGTGGGTCGACGGAGAAAGCTCATGGAGCAGTTCTCCCGTGACGGCGTTGAAGACATACGCCGCGCCGGAGGTGGTGCCGACACGGTCGGCAAAGGGCGCACCGACAACGACAAGATCGCCGCTGATCGCGACCGCACGACCGAACACGGATAAAGGGTCGAGATCCGGTGATGTCAGTTTGTGCAACTGCTGGCCGGTCGTGATGTCGAAGATGTACGCGGCACCGGTGGAGAGATTGACGCCTGTGTCGACCGCGGGCGCACCAACGACGGCGAGTGTGCCGCTCAGCCCAACCTCCTCACCGAAGTCATCGCCAGCCGCGGCGTCACTGGCCGTCAGTTTGCGGATCTGCTGTCCACTTCCCAGATCGAAGACATAGGCCGATCCGGAGCGTTCGCCCGCGTCGTCATCGCCGAAGGCACCGACGAGCAGTCGCGATCCGCTTGCCGCGATGGCCTGACCGAAGAAGTCGCTGTTTGCGGCATCGGTCGGGGTCAATTCGAAGCGGAAATCACCGGTGGAAAGACTGAAGACATAGACCGAGCCGGAGAACGCAACACCCTCGTCGCCATAAAGCGCGCCCGCGATCACGTTCTGACCGGTTGCCGCAACGCTCCAGCCGAAGCGGAGTCCCGGCTCCGTATCAGGCGGCAGGAGTTTGTAGAGCTGTTGTCCCGTCGATGTGTTGTGAACATACACCGCACCAGCGTCCTCGCCGCCAAGAAAATCGAACGGGGCGCCTGATACGGTGCGGGTGATGCTCCGATCGATGGCAAATCCGAAGGCGTCTCCGTTTCCGAGGTCGCTTGCGCGGAACTTGCGGGTCTCGGTGATGTCCTCGCTCGCGCCCGCAAGGGCGGTCATCGTCGCGGCGCAGAACAGGGCGATAGCGGTGCGCATGCTGTTTCCTCCTCCGTCAGCAGCGTGCTTTCTGAGGATCCAACATACCCGTAAGCGGGGATTTGGCGAAGAACAACCTTGCGAATCAGGCGGAACTACGGGATTTTCACTGCCCAGAGCGCCCAGATTGACGCGGGGTCAGTTGCCGACTTCCGCGATCATGCAGCGGACGCTTCCGCCGCCGATGTGCTCGATGGTGTCGATGGCCGGGGCGACGATGCGTCCGTGCCGGGCAAGTTCGGCGCGTTGGTCGTCGTCGAAGGCCTCCCACGCGGTGCGGCTCATGGCGATGACGCGATCGGTGCCGGTCGCGGTGCCCGAGGCGTCGCGCAGCTGGATGATGTTGCCGGCGAAGCGCATCGCCTGGTCGAGCGAGATGCGGATGGCCTGCTTGCCGGCGTCGTGGAGTGAGCCGATCAACGCCGCGCGCTCGCCCTCGTCGCGGACCGCTTCGTCGCAGACGACCGCGAAGCTCTCCTGCACCGCCATGATCACGTTGGTGTGGTAGACCGGCACGCCCGAGGCGTCCACGCCGTCGAAGGGGTGAACATCGAAGCCGAGCACCTCGCCGACTTCGCGCACGAGCCCCTCATCCGTGCGCGCCGAGCGACAGGCGTAGATCCGGCGTCCCTGGCGGTCGATGACCATGCTCCCGGTCGATTCGAGGAAGCGGCCCTTCTCGGCCTCGTGGTCGAGGCGGACGATGTGTTCGAGGGTGACGCCGAGTTGTTCGGCGACCTGCTCGATCCACTCGGCGCGGATCTCGCGCCGGCGGCTGGGAGCGAGCATCGGGTAGAGGATGACGGTGGCGCGTCCGGGGCTGGTGGTGTGCCAGCTGAACCAGTTGTTGGGGAACACGCTGTCGGGCAGGCCCCGGTCGTCATCGAAGGCGAAGACGCTTACGCCTGCGGCTCGGAGGCGCGCGACCACGCCGTCGAACTCCAGTTTGGCGCGCGTGCCGACGGACTTCGGTTCGTCGAACTCGGAATCGACGAAGGCGTTGGTCTCCTGCGTTTCGGCGTTGAGGCCGAAGGCGCTGGGGCGGACCATCAGCACGTGCGAGGCGATGAGGGCGTCGCGCTGGGCAGTCTCGGAGTGCAGCGGGTCGATGTCGCCGGGCGAGAGGTTCGCGAGATGGTCGTGGGGGGAGTCGTGCATGCCTACCGGCATCGTCGGTCAGGTGGAGGGGGCGGATCAACTTCGGTTCAGGAAGATGAGCCTTATTGCCCCAGTTTCTTCAAGAGGATCGCTCGCACCGCCTTGGCGTCGGCCTGGCCGCCGGATTTGCTCATGACCGAGCCGATGAGGCGTCCGATGGCCTGCTGTTTTCCGGACTTCACATCGGCGACCGAGGCGGCGTTGGCGGGGTCGGCGAGTGCCTCGTCGCACCACTTTTCGAGGGCGGACTCGTCGGTGACCTGGAGGAGGCCGAGGGATTCGGCGGCGGCTTTCGCATCGTCGTCGGTGTCGCAGAGGTGGGCGAGCAGTTGGGGGACGGCGGAGGCGCTGATGGCGTTGTCCATACGGAGCCGGACAGTGCCCGCGGCTTGCTGGGCGCTGAAGCCGAGGGCGTCGAGGGTGGGTGCCTCGTCGTCGCCGGAGCGTTCGCCCCCCCGCTGATTGGCGAGCTGTCGTCCGGCCTGCAGGAGCAGGTTCGCGCTCTGGCGTGCGGCTTCCTGGCGGTCGCTGCCGCCGGCGTCGCCGACGAGGTGGGTGATGATGGCTTCGAAGAGGTCGGATTCGCCCCGCTCGGCGCTGAGGGCGCTCGCGTCGGCGGGGCTGAGGCCGTAGTCATCGCGATAGCGCTCGGCGCGTCGGTGGGGGAGTTCGGGCAGGGCGGCGCGGATGGTCTTGACCCAGTCGGGGTCGATGGGGGTGGGGAGCAGGTCGGGGTCGGGGAAGTAGCGGTAGTCGTGGGCGTCTTCCTTTTCGCGCTGGACGAAGGTGGTGGCCTTCGCGTCGTCCCAGCCGCGGGTGACCTTTTCGCCGGGGCCCATC
>CAXAVQ010000323.1:0-3398 GCA_963971985.1 uncultured bacterium | reverse complement strand
TTCCGATGACATGTGGATGACGGGGACGTCGAGGATGGAGCGTCCGCCGCCGCCGGCGGGGAAGATGCGGTTTGCGCGCTGGTCGTAGGTGTTGGCGGGGTTGATGATGATGACGGCTTCGGGGTTGCGCTGGGCGACGGCGCGGAGTTTGCCGTTGAAGCCGGCGGCACCGGACCACTGGTCGCCGGTGAACTTGCTGCGTCCTTCGGCGTTCATGGGCTCGAAGCGCAGCATGATGGCGACCTTGCCGGTGAGGTCGAGGTCAGGGGCCGGGGCGTAGGCGTCGTACTCGGGGGTGACGGTGGAGTAGCCGACGAACACGGCTTTGCCGTCGGCGACGCCTCCGGCGCCGAGCCCGGTGGTGTTGAAGTCTTCGCCGGGGGTTAGGTCTCCCGCGCTTCTGCCGGACGCCGACGAAGCGCTGATGGCCTGCGCGACGACCTCGGCGCGCCCGCCGAGTTCGAACGGCTGGCGGAAGGATTGGGTGGTTCCGTCGGCTGTGGTGGTCTGGAAGGGCTTGGTGAGGCCGTACTGCTCGAAGTAGAACTCGAGGTAGGCCTTCGCGTATTCGGAGCCGGCGGAACCGGGGGTGCGTCCCTGCATGAACGGGTTGGCGAGTGTGGAGATGTGGATGTCGAAGGCCCGGACATCGTCGGGAACCGAAGCGAGCGCATCGGCGATCGGTGAGATGAGTTGGTTCGGGGTGAGGGCGGCGCGTTCAGACGGTGCCGGCGTGGTGAGGGCGGACTCCGCTTCGCTGGCGACGGTTGCCGAAACAGCGAGGCCAGCGGTGATGAGGACGGTGCAGGCAGCGGTGAGGGACAGTTTCATGGCGCGCGGGTCTCCTGGAAGTCGCAAACGGGGCTGCGGTTGAGAGGTCTGTCTATTGAGAATAGATAGTCAACAAGCGGTCGTCGGTTGCGGATCGATGACTCGTTTGGCTGGTGGCCGCACGGTCATCGAGTGGGCATACGGGTGTTCCCGTAGGCGAGCGGGGTTGCTTCAGTCGTCAGAGCCGGGCGTGGTCGAACTGTCGTCGGGGCGCAGCGTCTGGAACCGGGCAGCGTGGTTGTCGTCGGTTTCGAGTACCGCGGTCTGCGTCGGGAAGGCGAACTCGATGCCGGCTTCGTTGAAGCGGTCGAGGATCTCGATGTGGAGGTCCGAGCCCTTTTCCATGGCGTCCCAGTACTCGCCGGGTTCGAGGCAGTACTGGACGAGGAGGTTGAGGCTGTAGTCGCCGAAACCCTCGAAGACGACGTGGGGGGCCATTTCGCCTGAGGTGTCTTCGCGTGAGGACAGGATGTCGGTGAGGATCCTGATGCCCTCGCGGACCTTGTCGGGTGGGGTGTCGTAGCGGATGCCGATGCGGAAGCGCCGGCGTACCCAGGGGCGGGCGTCGACATTCTCGACGGATTCGCGGACGAGTTCGGCGTTTGGGATGGTGACGAGGTGGCCGTCGAGTTCGCGGAGTTTGGTGCTCCGGAAGCCGATGTCCTCGACGGTGCCGAAGTAGCCCTGGAATTCGATGAGGTCGCCGACGCGGAACGGGCGGTCGATGACGAGGGTGAGCGAGCCGAAGAGGTTTTTGAGCGTGTCCTGCGCGGCGAGGGTGACGGCGAGGCCGAGCAGCCCGACGCCGATGAGAACACTCTGGAGTTCCACGCCGAAGACGATCTCGGCGATGATCAGGGCGTATATCGCGAGCACGAGCAGATGAAGGCTGCGCCGGATGATGGCGACGGTCTGCTTGTCGGGCTCGCGGTAGGTGGTCTTGAGGGTCCAGCCGATGCCCTGGGCGCCGAGGTTCACGAGGGAGAGAACAAGCCAGAGCGAGGCGACGATGAAGGCGAGTTTGAGGCCGATCCATATCGCGGCTTCGGTCGCCTGGGGGAGCCAGAAGCGCTCGAGGCCGATGGCGATGCCGGCGAGCGCGAGGGTGAAGTAGAGCGGACCTCGGACGCCGTTGACGAGCGAGGGGAGCATGGCGTAGTCGCGCTTTTCGAGCACGGTGCGGAAGTGAACGAGGAAGCGCGAGCAGCCCCAGGCGATGAGGATGCCGACGGCGACGGCGCTGAGGAGGACGAGGTAATCGAGCGGGCCGTTGCGCTCGAAGGCGATGTACTGCGACATGTCGAGGACGAACTCGGTTCCGCTCTCGAACTCGGTTCGTCGCGGCGGGGCGCGGAGGCCTCGGATTCTGGCTTGGACCGCTTCGGCGAAACTGAGCCAGGCGGCTTCGGAGGCCTCGCCGATGGCGCGGACGGCTTCGGCGCGGCTGAGTAGGCCGTCGGCGCGGAGGGGGTCGACGCGCTGGGTGATCTCGTCGCTGAGGGCTTGGATGCGTTCGTCGCGCAGGCTGCGGAGGTCGTCGACGGTGGCGTCGCTGGAGCGCTCGGTCTGCTCGTCGATGAGGCGGTCGGCGCGATCGCGGAAGCTGCCGAGCGCGGTCTCGCGCATGGTCCGGAGGTCGGCGGCTTCACCGGGACCGGAGTTGCCGGAGGTCAGGGCACCGCTGAGGGACTGGGCGTGGGCGCCCGGCGTGAATGCGAGCGCGGAGGCGATCGCGAGGAAACGGGCGGCGATTCGGGCGTGGAGGCGGTCGGGCGACATGGGCCGAATCAGTCTACTTCAGGTGGGTGAAAGGAAATTCACCGCGGTTCGGGCGGGTTCTGATTGTGGCTGGTGCTACACTTTGCGCATGTCGCAGGACGCATCTGCCCATGCCCGAACCCGTCGCGATCACGCGACCGAGAAGGCCGAGGATTACGTCGAGGCGATTGCTGATTTCGTGGAGGAATCGGGGGCGTGCCGCGTGACGGACCTTTCCGAGCGGTTCGGGGTCACGCACGTGACGGTGATCCGGACGATCAAGCGTCTGGAGCGGGACGGGTTGGTGCGAACCGAGCCGTACAAGCCGATCGAGCTGACCTCGAAGGGGTTGAAACTGGCCCGGGATTGCCGCGAACGCCACGAGGTGGTGTACCGGTTTCTGTTGGCGATCGGGGTGTCTGCGGAAGTGGCGGCGGTGGACGCCGAGGGGATCGAGCATCACGTGAGCGACGAGACCCTGGAGCGTTTGCGGGCGATCGCGGGGCAAGAGGGGGCCTGATCGGGGTGGTTGATGAGTTCTGTAGCCGGTGCTACTCTTTGGACGAAATGTATACGATGCTACAAATTAAACGGGCGAATGGTGTGGGGCGTGCGATTCTGGTGGCCGGGGCGCTGCTGATCGGTGTCTTCGGGCTGGCGGGCTTCGGCTGCGAGGGGACGGATCGCCCGGCATCAGCGGAGGGCTCGCCGGATCGCCTGACGCTGGTTGCGACGATCGGGATGCTTGAGGACGTCGTGCGCGAGGTGGCGGGGGATCGGGCGGAGGTGCTCGGGATGATGGGTCCGGG
>CAXAVQ010000322.1:0-3408 GCA_963971985.1 uncultured bacterium | reverse complement strand
GTTGATTTCGAACAGGGTACGAACTTACTCACCGTTACCTTGAACGAGCCGGTTTTCCTCGACATCATCACGATCGTGCTCGATTATTCGATCACCGGTGCGAACGGCTTGGAGCTGGACGGCGAACTCGGGCAGGACGAGATGTTCATGCTTCCCTCGGGCAACGGCGTACGGGGCGGCAAGGCCGTGTTCCGGTACGAAATCCTCCAAGGCGACATCGATGACAGCGGCCAGGTCGATCTCGCTGACCTCAACGCAGTCCTCGCCAACTTCGGCTCGGCATCGAGTGACGGCGACGCTAGCGGCGACGGCCAGGTCGACCTCGTTGATCTGAACATCGTGCTCTCGGCGTTCAGCCTGTTCCAGCCCAACTTCGACCAGCCTCTGCTCTCGCCGGTTCAGCTCGACCCCGAGCCCGGCACCACCCTGACCTCGGATCTGTCGACCGTGACGGTCACCTACAGCGACATGATCGACCCGCAGCGGTTTGGTCCCTCCGATCTGTTTGTGGTCAACCAGGACGGCACGCTCCGTCAGGCCGACAGCGTGAACGTCACGACGCTTGACACGCTCGAGTTCACGTTCAGCCCGCCGCTCGCGCAGTGCGACACCTACTCGCTCAACGTGTCCAACGCCATCAGCGGCCCCAACGGGAGCATCGCCCTGCGCCCGACGAGCCTGCCGGAGGTCTCGGGCCTCATGCCGCCGTCGGTTCCCTCGATTGACCCGATCACCAGCCCGACGCTCAACCAGACCGTCACCGTCAGCGGCACAGTTGAAGGCGCTTCTTCCGTCCGCGTCGTCGGCCCCGAACTCGTCTACACCGGCTCTGTGGTCAACGGCCAGTACTCCGTCAACGTTGAGCTGCCCACCGACATGGTGCACACCATCTACGTCAACGGCGTCTCCGCCTGCGGCGTAAACGGCCCCGTGTCCTCGATCGACGTGATCCGTGACACCTCAGCGCCGATCGTCCTGATCGACTTCCCGTTCGACGGCCAGGAGGTCATCACCCCGACGATCACCGTAACCGGCCGCGTCAGCGACGAGTTCAGCGGGCTCGACGGCCTGTCCGTCACCGTTAACGGCCAGCCGGCCTCCGTCGGCTACGGTCCCGGGGGCCAGGGCACGTTCGTGGTCATGGATCTGCCGCTGTCGGTCGGTTTGCAGCCCATCGAAGTCATCGCGATCGATCAGCTGGGCAACAAGCGCAACGAGTCCATCACGGTGACCCGCATCGAGGTCCCCGACGGCGTGCCGACCATCGAAGCCCTCAAGGGGGACGGTCAGAGCGGGCCCGTGCTCAGCGAGCTTCCGCAGCCGCTGGAGGTCAAACTCACCTACGCCAACGGAACGCCGCTCTCGGGCAAGGTCGTCACCTTTGATGTTGTCCGCAACAACGGGACCCTCGCCGAGCAGCCTGGCCGGACCTCCGGCGGCGTCTCGCTGCAGGTCATCAGCGACTCGCAGGGCATCGCCCGCGCGTACTGGACGCTCGGCAACACCGCCGGGGCGGCATCGAACCGCGTTCGCGTGACGAGCCGTGACCTTGTCGGGACCGTGTTCTTCTGCGCCGACGGCATCGCTGCCGACGCAAGCCGCATCCTCGTCGGTGACCACAACAATCAGAAGGGTGAGACCGGCGCTCCGCTCGCCAAGCCGCTGATCGCCTATGTGACCGACGGCGACGCCGGCAACCCCATCGCCGGTGTTCCGGTGATCTTCACCGTCACCCGCGGCGACGGAGTATTCGAGAACGGCTTCATCGAGATCACCGTGCCCACCGACTCGGAAGGTCGCGCCCAGGCTCCGTTCACGCTCGGGACGATCCCGGGCCTGAACCGTGTCGAGGCGACGTTCATGAACAACCCGGGCCTGCCGGCGGTGTTCAACGCCACCGGCGTGGAGCGAACTCCCGGCCAGCCGACGACGCTCAGCGGCATCGTGCTCGACAACGGCGGTCGACCGATCGGCGGCGCGCTCGCCACGATGACCATTCCGCTCGACTTCGCCAAGGGGCCGCAGCAGGTCATCCTCGGCCCCGTCGAGACCGGTGTGGACGGGCGCTTCACCTTCGACGCGTCGCTGCTGCCCGCCGGTGTGCTCAACACCGACCTGCCCGGTGGTCCCGCCAAGGTGCTCGTCTCTGGCGTCTTCGCCACGAGCATCGGCGGCGAGTGGGCGTTCCCGTACGTGGGCTACGAAGTCACACTCGTCGAGAGCGCCACAAACACCCTGCAGGATCCGGTCTGGCTCCCCGAGCTTGATCCGGCCAACGAGGTGGTCTACGACGGCACCGAGGACGTCGTGTTGACGATTGCCGGAATCGACGGCCTCGAGTTCCGCGTGAAGGCGGGCTCGATGACGCTCGAGGACGGGACGGTTCCGACCCCGGCGAACCCCGAGATCATCCGTCTGAACCAGGTGCACTTCGACGAGGTGCCGATGGCGCTGCCCAACGGCAACGCGGTCCCGTTCGCCTGGACGCTGCAACCCAAGAACGCGCGGTTCGATCCGCCGGTCGAGATCACGCTCCCGAACATGACCGGCGAAGCACCGGGCACGATCGTGCAGCTGCTGCAGTGGAACAACGATACGGCCGACTTCCAGACGATTGGAACCGCACGGGTGTCCGACGATGGTGCGTTCGTGGTGTCCGAATCCGGTAGCGGGATCCGCGTCGCGGGTTGGGGAGGGTGGACGCCGCCGCCTGGTCCCAGCGGCGATGCAGGCGGGGGCGGGGACGACGACGGGGGTGTGAATGACGATTGCCCAAAGGGCGCGGCGTGCGCCGAGGACGAAGAAGAGGAACCCGACCAAGAACCCGATTGCAAGCAAGAACGAACGCAGGTCAAAATCGATCAGGCGAAGTGCTCGGTCGCATCCTTCGGTTTGGGGCTGAACGTAATTCCGGTCGCTAACGAGATTGTCGGATGCCCGATTTCGATCACGACCAACATTGTCTTTACACTTGCAGAGTGCAATAACGGTGACGGCGTTGCGGACTGTGCGCAGAGTTTCTTTAGTAACGGCTTTAGCGCCTTCTTCGGGTGTGCGTTCACCCCCGGAGATCTGCTCGCTGCGGCACAGTGTCTGATCTGACAGATGCACGCGATCAGCTGGCTTCGTGTGAACTATCCCGGTCTGCAGGTGGTTCGGATTTCATGCTGCAACTGATTGATGACCAGATAGCTCTTTGGGTCGCTTCGGAAGCGGTAATGCGTCAAATCATTGGGGACGACACATGGTTCGATGTCGATCCGCAGGAGGCGTGGAAAACCGTGGCAATCTGGAAATTCGTTTCATCTGCGATCGATCCCGGTAGCGACAAGGGTCTATTGATCTCGGATGGGGAACGAGCTCAAGCGGTTTCTCTGGCGAGACCAAGCGGAGTATCAGAAGCAGCCG
>CAXAVQ010000321.1:0-3417 GCA_963971985.1 uncultured bacterium | reverse complement strand
CCGGCCATCCTAACGGCATTCCCGGCGTTCGCACAGACGACAGGCGGGCCCGCCAAAACAGGTCAGGCGCCGGCCCTATACGCAGTCCCGCCCCCTCCGGTTCGCCCCGATCCGACGAGCGACCGATCGCTGCCATGTCGATGGTGCCTTTTCTGATTTCACACGCTCCCCGACGCGACAGCCGGCGGTCCGCGGGTACACTGCAGCGCCGGCGTGTGGGCGTCGGCACCATGTATCCTTCTATGAGGGACTACCGCAACGCCGCGACCGGCGTCGCGACTCCATCGACCGGACCCTTCCGGTGCCCTGCGTCCGGGCTGCGGACGCGATCCTCCTCACGAGCCCCAGCGCATTCGCGCCGGGTGAGCACCCATGAACGACACCACCCCGACGGACCAGACCTCGCCCAAACCCCAGACCGAGGCCGGTAGCCCGGATTCGAAAGCCCCGGAAGCAGCCGCTTCCACGACGGCATCCGAATCTGCGTCCGATAAGTCGCCAGACGCCCCGAAGCAGCCTGCTGACAACGCCCAGTCCAAGCAAGACAATGCTCCGGACGACGCGATGGACCCGGTCCAACTCAGCCAGACCATGAACGACGCCGCCGAGGCCGCCATGCAGGCCGCCACGGGCGATACCCCCGCATCCTCTTCCTCCGAGCAGGAAAAAGGCGCGGTCACCCCCTCCGGACCGGCCAAGGTCCGCGGCCCGCGCGTGGTCGAGTCCGGACGCGAGTTCCGCGAAGGCACGGTCGTCTCGGTCGGCCCCGAGGACATTTTCGTCGAGTTGGCCCGAAATCCCTCGGTGTGGTCCCCCGGATCCAGTACCGCGAGAAGGACGGCACCGATTCCCCCGAACTCCCCAAGGCCGGCGACACCCTGAAGGTCACGGTCGATCGCTACGAGGCCAAGGAAAGCCTCTACATCTGCTCGCGCCCCGGCGTGGTCCAGAAGGCCGAGTGGGAGATGCTCCAGCCCGGCCAGGTCGTCGAAGCCAAATGCACCGGTTCCAACAAGGGTGGCCTCGAGATGGAAGTCGCCAACCACCGCGCCTTCATCCCCGCCAGCCACGTCGACACCCGACGCATCGAAGACCTCTCGATCTTCCACGGCGAGAAAATGGCCTGCAAGGTCATCAAGGTCGATCGCTCGGGCAAGGGCAACATCACCCTCAGCCGTCGCGAAGTCCTCGCCGAGGAGCAGAAGAAGGCCGCCGAGGAATTGAAATCCAAGCTGCAGGAAGGCCAGACCGTCGAGGGCGTGGTCAAGAGCATCATGCCCTTCGGCGCGTTCGTGGACATCGGCGGCGTGGACGGCCTCGTCCACATCTCCGACCTCACCCACGAGCGGGCCCGCAAGGTCGAGGACCATGTCAAGGAAGGCGAGACCGTTCGCGTCCAGATCCTGAAACTGGACTGGGAGAAGGGTCGCCACAGTCTCGGCATGAAGCAGCTCCAAGACGACCCCTTCGACGTTGGTCTCAGCGAGATGAAGGAAGGCGACGTTGTCCAGGGTCGCATCACCAAGCTGCTCGACTTCGGCGCCTTCGCCGAGATCGCCCCCGGCGTGGAAGGCCTCGTCCACATCTCCGAACTCGACTGGAGGCGGATCGCCAAGGTCTCCGACGCCGTGCAACCCGGCCAGATCGTGCCCATGAAGATCCTCAAGATCGACGGCGACCAGCGAAAGATCTCCCTCGCGGTCAAGCAGGCCCAGGACCGTCCGGCGGGAATGGGCGGCGGCGGACGAGGTGGCAAGGGCGGACGCGGTCGCGGCGAGCGCGACGAGCGATCACCCGAGGACATCCTCAAGGACACGCCGGAACTGCGCCGCCTCCGCGAAAAGGCCAAGAAGCAGCACGGCAAGGACCTCAAAGCCGGCCTCGGCGACGGGCTGGGCATGGGGCTCGGCGATCTGAAACTCTGAGCGAGAACACCATTCCGCTGTTCGCAGGGCCGTCCGTTGGGCGGCCCTTTTCGTTCACGCACTCCGAACCGGTACACTCCCCGCCATGACCGCCGACCCGACCGCCATTCTCAACGATCGCTTTGACGACGCGATGAAAGCCGCCTTCGGTGACGACCTGCCGGAGGGCGCTTCCGCCCTGCTCTCGCCCTCAAAGAACCCGAAGTTCGGGGATTTTCAGGCCAACGGCGCGATGGGTCTGGCCAAGCGACTCGGCAAGCCGCCGCGCGAGGTCGCCCAGGCGATCCTCGAACACCTGAACGTTTCCGACATCGCCGAAGAGCCGGAAATCGCCGGGCCGGGCTTCATCAACATCACCCTCAAGCCCGATGCCCTCAGCGCCGCGATCGCCGAGATGGACTCGCCCGAGCTCGGCATCGAGCCCGCCGCCGATCCGAACACCGAGTTCCGCAAGCAGACGGTCGTGGTCGATCTCTGCGGCGTGAACCTCGCCAAGCAGATGCACGTCGGCCACCTGCGCGCGACCGTCATCGGCGATGCGCTCGCCCGCCTCAACGAACGACTCGGGCACGAGGTCATCCGCCAGAACCACTTCGGCGACTGGGGCCTGCCCATCGCCATGGTCACCACCGCGATCAAGGACGGCATCGATGCCGGCACCATCGATCCGCAGGACCTGACCGTCGCCGACCTCGAGCACTACTACCGCTCGGCCCAGGCCGAGTGCGCACCCGACCGGCGGGGTCTCGCCGCGGTCGAGAAGTTCGGGCTGGGACCGAAGGCCCGCGCGGAACTCCAGGAACAGGTCGCCGGCGCGGAAGCCGCGCTGGCGCGCGCCAAGAAGGGACTCGTTGCGCTGCAGGCCGGCGACGCCTCCTACATGACGGTCTGGCGCCAGATCTGCCACATCACGCTGGAAGACTGCTTCCGCAACTGCCGGAAACTGCAGGCGAACGTCACCGACGAAGCCACCGCCGGCGAAAGCACCTATCGCGATGACCTTCCGGAGATCGTGCATGACATCGAATCGCGCGGCGTCGCCGAGGAATCCGACGGCGCGCTGATCGTGCGCATCGAGGACCTCACCGGCATCAAGGAACCGTGCCTGATCCGCAAGAGCGACGGGGGCTACCTTTATGCCACGACCGACCTCGCGGCGATCCGCCGGCGCGTGCAGAAACTCGGCGCCGATCGCGTGATCTACGCGGTCGATTCGCGCCAGGGCCTGCACTTCAAGCAGGTGTTCGCCGCGGCGAAGAAGGCCGGGTACACCAGGCTGATCCGGGGCGGAGGCGAGGCAGAACTGTTCCACGCCGCGTTTGGCACGGTGCTCGGCGAGGACAACCGGCCCTTCAAGACGCGCTCGGGCGAGAACGTGCGGCTCAGCGACCTGCTCGACGAGGCCATCGCCCGCGCCGAGAAGGCCGTCGCCGAGAAGAACCCGGACCTGCCGGCCGACGAGCGCCACGAGGCGGCCAAGGCCGGCGGCATC
>CAXAVQ010000320.1:0-3418 GCA_963971985.1 uncultured bacterium | reverse complement strand
CGAAGTCTTCGGTGGCGTTGGCCGAGACATGGAACTTGACCTTGTAGTCCATCAGCCCTTTCGAGCCAGTGACCGGGGCGCTCTTCTCGATGAAATACGTGAACTCCACCTCCAGATGGGCGTGGTCCGCATCAAGCTTTTCGCGGATCTGGTGGGCGATCGTGGTGAACATCTCCGGGGTCAGCGGATGGGCGTTGTTGTTGAGCACCTCAAGGAACCGCGACATGTGAGTCCCCTTCTGATGGTGCGGCAGGGACACGTACATGTTCAGTTTCGCGACCGTGGGCTGCTCGCCGCCATTTGGTGTCTTGAGCGTGAGCGGGTACGTCACACCCTTGACGCCGACCTTGTCGATCGCCACCTGGCGGTCGTCGCGGGTGGCCTGGATGTCGGGCATCTTCTGGGAGGACTCGTCGGTCATTGAAATTCCGTTCGGGGAGGTCTGAATCATGAACTTGTCTTCGTGTCGATGAGCCGCGTCGATGCACCACGCGGGACTCGATGAATCGTGAAAACGACTTTAGGTCGCGTCCTTCGGCTCGCCCACACGCCGACGACGCACTTTGGTGGTTTCCGGGCAATCCCTGACGGGTCCGCTCGGAGGTCGATAGTCCTCACAAGCAGTTACACGCTGCGAGGCGACGCTTTGGGAGCGGGCTGGCGATCCACCATCGAATTCGCCCACATCTCGCCGAGTGGGGCACCGACGAGCACCCCGGCAAGCCAGTCGAAGGGCGTGAGCAGGCCGAGGCCCGGCCAATCGCCCGCGTAGAGCGTGGTTAGCGGGTCGGACACCGTGAATTGGGCGACGAGGGGGCCGACGAGAGCCAGCAAGAAGCCGCCGATGAGGATCGGGAGCATCGGTGCTCGAACCGCGACGGACCGACCCGCCGCGCCGCCGGCGACACCCGCGGCGACCGCGGCCGCGAACACCTGACCCTGCAACGGGGACTGGGCGATCAACCAGGCTCCGAGCGCTCCGGCAACCGCGGTGGCGACGCAGGCAAGCGCCCAATCGAGCGGCTTGGATGAATCGGGCTCGGCGGAAGGCAGGACAGGCCGTCCGAGTTTCAGGACCAGCAGACATGCGACGGTGCAGGCGATCGCGAAGACCGCCCCTTCGAGCGCAAAGTTGGACATCGGCGAGAGATCGCCCGCATCGCGGATCAGTGCAGAGACTCGTCCGAACTGCCAGGCCGGCCACGTCAGCACCAGCCCGGTACAGATCAGCCCCATCCGGACGTGAGCAATCCGGCCGACCAGCACGCCGTACGCCCCGGCGATCGCGACGACCGCCAGGCCGATGAGGACGCCCAGAACCGGGCTCGATGAGGTCAGCGGCGTGGCCCCGTCGAGACCGGATTCGGTTCGCAGGGTGTCGGCCAGCCCGCCAGCGAGCGGACCGACGACGAGCAGCGCTCCGCCGACCACACCCCAATCCCGCGTCGTTTTGATCAGTTCTGAGCTCATGTGGCCTCTGTTTACCTTATTTCGACCGGATCAGCGACCGCATCGCCTTGACCCGGCGGATCGGCACCGGCGACACTCCGCGCATGCCGACGAAGCCCGACCCAGACGACTCGAATCACGGTTCGCCGCTCACAATCACCGGAGCCCGGATCGCCCCGTGGGAACTCGAGCAGGTGGCGGTGTTCGGTCGGCCGGTCGCCATCGGGCAGGAAGCCATCGAGCGCCTCGAGCGGTCGAATCGGACCCTGCACGAGGCTATCGGCAAGGGTGTTGCTCTCTACGGCGTGAACACCGGGTTCGGTTCGCTCGCCCGCCAGCGGGTTCCTGACAACGAACTCGCTGACGTGCAGCGGAACCTGCTTCGGTCGCACGCCGCGGGCGTCGGTGACCCCCTACCGGACCACATTGTTCGGGCCATGATGGCGCTGCTGGCCTGCTCGCTCAGCCGGGGGCACTCCGGTGTGCGACCGGTGATCGTGACCACGCTGGTGGACCTGCTCAACGCCGGGATCACGCCGCTGGTGCCGGAGACGGGCTCGGTCGGGGCATCCGGAGACCTCGCACCGCTCGCCCACGCCTGCCTCGCGCTCATCGGCGAGGGGAAGGTTCGGTTCCGGGGAGAGACCATCGAAGCGGGCGAGGCGATGAACCGGGCGGGAATTGAGCCGATCGAACTCGGTCCGAAGGAGGGCCTCGCCCTGATCAACGGCACGCACCTGATGGCGGCCAGGGCGGCGTTGGCCTTCACCGGGATCCGGAGACTCATCGACGCGGCGCTGTGTGCAACAGCAATGTCGATCGACGCGGTCCGCGCGACGGACTCGTTCCTCGACGACCGGGTCCACGCCATCCGCCAGCAGCCAGGTCAGCGCTCGGTCGCGGCACGCCTGCGCGACCTGCTCCGAAACTCGCAGATCATCCCGTCGCACCGCGAGGACGATCCGCGTGTGCAGGACCCCTACTCGTTCCGCTGTTCGCCCCAGGTGCTCGGCGCCGCCATCGACCAGCTCGAGCACGGCGCACGCGTCATCGAGCGGGAACTCGAAGCGGTGACCGACAACCCGCTGATCTTTGATCTCACCGAGGACAACGAGACTGCGCGGACCGTCGTGTCGGCCGGCAACTTCCACGGCATGCCGCTCGCGCTGGCGATGGATACCGTCGCGATGGCGCTCTGCCACATCGCGGGGATGGCCGAGCGCCGCGTGTTCTTCATGCTCGCGGCCTCGGACCCCCAGAACCCGATCAACCCGCACCTGTCGCGTCACCCCGGCGTCGAGTCGGGATACATGATCACGCAGTACACCGCCGCAGCGTGCTGCAACGAGATGATCACGCTCGCGACGCCGGCGAGCGTTTCGAACATCAGTACCTGCGCGGGCATGGAGGACTACAACTCCTTCGGCCCGCGCTCGACCGCGAAGGCCGAGCGATCCCTCGATCTGTGCCGGAAGGTCGTCGCGATCGAACTGCTCTGCGCCGCAGAGGCCCTGGAATACCAGCGCCCTCTTCGATCGGGTGACGGCGTCGAACGAGCCTTTGAGCTCGTGCGATCGGTTGTCCCGCGACTGCAGCAGGACCGATCCCCGGCATCCGACATCCGGGCGATCGAGGAACTGATCGCGAGCGGCCGGTTCGGCTAAGACTTGGATAAATCTGGTTCGAGCGGGAATAGCGTCGCGACGAGCGTGGTTCAATGCTGCACCGCTTCCCCCACGTGACGTTCCCCAGATATCCAGAAAGGCCACCATGAACGTTCAGATCATCGCCGCGACCGTCTGCACCGCTTCGCTGCTCTTCGGCGCAGCCGGGTGCGCGAACTCCGAATCGACCACCGAAACCGCGAGCGGGAGTTCGATCGGTGCGAAGCCCGGAGACCGGATCGATGCGTCGTCCGTGACGCTGCGGACCGCTTCCGGTTCGCCGGAGGACATGGACATGATCCTGG
>CAXAVQ010000319.1:0-3440 GCA_963971985.1 uncultured bacterium | reverse complement strand
GATCGCGGACATCATCGCGTACCCCGCGTACCGACGCTCCACGCCCCGGTTCGGGAGCGGCGTGACCCAGATGTACTTCACCCGAGGATCCTTGAGCTCCTCCGCGGGCCCGAGCCCCAGACGCTCCGCCAACACCGCCTGACCGCGCTCGATCGTCGACGCACGCGTGTCCGCGAACGAGTCGCCGAGCACTTCCACGCACGTCCACACCCGGCCTTCATCGCGCCGCACGCCGTCGAACCACCAGCCCGGACGCCCGTCCGCGCGCTCGGGCGTCTCCTCCGCGACCGGTTCGGTCGCCGGTTCCGGCTCCTCTTCGGCGATGTCCACTTCCTCGATCAGCGGCGCTTCGATCCGCTCCACCTCGCTGTCAGGCGCGAGCGCAACCTCGACCTCGCCGCCTTCCGCCGCTTCCTCCGGCATGCGCGGCGGCTCGGACATCCCCTGCAGGTACACCGCCAGCGCCAGCACCTCGCGCGGGTACAGCGTCCCCTCGAAACTCGGCATGATCCCAGACGAGTACCCGGAAGCAACCAGCGAGTCCGGGCGCATCAGCGCCACGTTGATGTAATCGAGGTCCATCAGCAGCGCCGGACGCCCCTCGACCGCGCGCATCGTCCCGAACGCGTCGATCAGGTTCGGCCCGACAGGGTCCTCGACCCCAGGCCCGTGGCACTCGATGCCCCCGCGGCTGCGGAACAGACGCGCCCCGAGCTCGTCCAGAGGCAGGCCCTCCGCCGGACCGAACGAACGCACCGCCGCGCTCACGCTCGCGTCCGCCAGCCGGCGCAGACGCACCGCGTTCGCAGCATCGACCCGCACCACGACCGCGTCGTTCGACGCTTCCGGCGCATCCGGCTCAACCGTCGCCTGCTCGCCGGACGACGAGCAGCCCCACGTGTTCAGCAGCACCGCGCCGCACGACAGCACCATCCCCACGCTCAGCACTCGCTTCACCGTCATCATTCGTCCCCGCCCGATCGTGCCTTCTTCGCTTTGCCGTCCCCATCCGACGCCTCGAACAGCGCCTGCTGGTTCGGCACGTCACGCACTCGCTGGTTCATCTCCTCGAGCTGCTTGAGGATGTCGCCCACGTTGCGGAACTGGTAGTACTCGCTCGCGAACCGAACGTACGCGATCTCGTCCACATCCTTCAAACGGTCCGCCACCAACTCGCCGATCTCCCGGCTCTCCACCTCGCGATCGAACGTCCGGTGCACCAGGTCCTCGACCTCTTCGGCGATCCGCAGC
Organism: uncultured bacterium; assembly: GCA_963971985.1. GTDB lineage: Bacteria > Planctomycetota > Phycisphaerae > Phycisphaerales > UBA1924 > JANSXG01. Next base: position 2,189 of record CAXAVQ010000319.1, on the reverse strand, counting down.
TTCACTTCCTCCGCGACCGGCCGCTTCCCGCACGCCACCGCGATGCCACGCAGGATGTTGTCGCGACTGAACGGCACGCGCGAACCGTCGCGCTTGATCACCATCAGACGAGTCGTCTCCTCCACCCGCTCATACGTCGTGAAACGCTTCCCGCAGCCCAGGCACTGGCGACGCCGACGGATCACCCGCCCGGCCTCGCTCGCGCGGCTGTCGATGACCTTGTCGTCGTTCGAATCGCAGTACGGGCAGATCATCGAGACAACACCTTGGCTACACCATCAGTGGGGGATCGGAACCGCGCACACTATATATGGATGCCGCGGTTCCGTGCCCGCTCGCCCGCTCCCGACCCCCGGATCATCACAGGTTCCGCATAACTCCTTCTTGCCCACCCTCCCAGCCGGGGGTACCCTGTGTGCGTGGGCACGCCCGTGCCCCGGAGTGATCAATCGTTGTCGAATCGCCGTCGCACATCGCCGATATCTCGTCCAGCAGGCCGCTGCTCGGGTGTCGCGCGAACCCTCGCGACCGGTGCCGACTCGGCAACAGCGTCCACACGCTCTCGATGATCACGCCATCTCGCCCCCATCCGACCGACCATTGCCCGCTCAGCGCGGATCGCTGCCCGGGTCGCACTGCATCATCCGGCGTGTCCAGCCGGAACCCACGAGTTAAGGAGCACAGACATCTCTAGGCGTTTCTACAGGGCCACCGGCCCGGCGCGCAAGACGCGTGTCAATCACGAGATCCGCATTTCGCCGATCCGTCTGATCAACGAGAACAACGAGCAGGTCGGGGTCATCGACACCCGCGACGCTCTTCGCATGGCAGAGGAAGCCGGTCTCGACCTCGTCGAGATCCAGGCCGACTCCCGTCCGCCCCTCTGCAAGATCATGGACTACGGCAAGTACCAGTACGAGCAGTCCAAGAAGGGTAAGGGCGGATCCTCCGGCAAGACGCAGGAAATCAAGGAAGTCCGCCTCGGTCGCTCCGCCAAGATCGACGAGCACGACGTCCAGATCCGCGTCGACCAGGCTCGTCGCTTCCTCATGGACGGCGACAAGGTCATCTTCATCCAGCGCTTCCGCGGACGCGAGATGGCCCACCAGGACATCGGCATGGACCGGCTCCGCGGCATCGTCGAGGAACTCTCCGACATCGCCAAGGTCGAGATGCCCCCGCGCTCCCAGGGACGCCAGATCTCCATGATGCTGACGCCCGAGAAGCAGAAGGTCGAAGCCGCCAAGCGCGAGATGGACAAGCTCAAGGCCCGCGAAGAGGCCGAGAAGGAAGCCGAAAAGGAAGCCGGCAAGGCCAAGGCCGAGGAAAAGCAGGCCGAGCGCGAAGCCGAGACCGGCGAAACCGAGAAGCTCAAGGGCGGCAAGAAGGCCAAGTCCCGCGGCGACAACCGCAAGAAGATCTCCGACGACCCGCTCGCCGGGCTCATCGAGGTCTCGTCCGATATCGATGAGGACATGGTCGTCCTCCGCACCGACGACGACGAGAAGGACTGAGCCCGCCCGCCCAGACCGACCAGCGGTTCGCACAATCGCATCGCAATCCGAAGCCGACCGGCAATCCGCCGGTCGGCTTTTCGTTTGGCACCGGCGAGGAATCAGCCAATTTCCCGCAACATCGCATCGTTTCGTGACAGAACGCGAAACCATGAGCATCTCAGTCGGAACAAAGTCTCCGCTGATCCGTCCCAGAGGTATCGATCAGCCCGCCAGTTGGCCGATACACCCATTCCCGCGTCCCCGAGCCGCACGACCAGGCCCCGACCCATGCCCCGCATCGCACTCATCTCCGACATCCACGCCAACCTCGAGGCCTTCGACGCGGTCCTCCGCGACGTCGCCGGCTGCGCGGTGGATCAGATCGTGTGCCTCGGCGACATCGTCGGCTACGGGCCGGACCCCGTCCGCTGCGTCGAGCTCGCCTTCACCGTCTGCGACAAGATCATCCTCGGCAACCACGACGAGGCCGTCGTCAACGAGGCCATGTCGCGCCGCTTCAACCACCGCGCCCAGGTCTCCATCGAGATCACCCGCCAGCTGCTCCCCGACGACCACGTGAACCTGCTCGCCACCCTCCCGGACATGGCCAAGGTGGAGGAGCTCACCGCCGCCCACGCCAGCTTCGGCCCGCACCAGTACGAATACCTGTACTGCACCGAGTCGGCCTCGCGC
>CAXAVQ010000318.1:0-3447 GCA_963971985.1 uncultured bacterium | reverse complement strand
AGCAGCACCGTCTCGTCCGGGGGCGCGGGGGGTAGCGCGCAGAGCGCGGCCTGGAGCGCATCGGCGCCGAGCTTGGCGGCACAGCCGCCGCAGGCCATCTCCTCGCCCTCGCCGTCTTCGGGGAAGATCGAGTGGAGGAACTCGGTAACCTGGCGGGTGAGCGTTTCGAGGCCGGGCTCGGCGTAGTAGCTGTGCTCGGCGGCGGCGAAGATCTTCGAGATACCGGTCCGGATCGACGCCATGCGGTTGTCCATGACGTTCTGGACCGCTTCGCGGTGACGCTCCTGCGTGACGATCTGGATCTCGGTGTCGTAGATGAAAATGCGTCCCGAGGCGTTGTTGGTCAGGCGCTCCTGGAGCAACTGGATCTCGATGGGCTGGAGTTCGGGGCTGGCGGCCTCGCCGAACAGACCGGGCTGGGCGACGACCTCCGAGGGGCCGCCGAACATGGTCATGATGCCAACGATCGCGGCGCCCTCGACGAGCAGCATGACGAGCACGACCGCGACGGTGCGGATCGGGAGCTTCTTCTTGGCGTCGTCGGACATCTCGGCAACCCTCGCTTACCAGTCGGCGGACTCCCCGCGGGCCGCGGCTTCGTCGCTGGACCCGGCGTCCTTGTGGAAGTCTTCGACCATAACTTCGGTCATGATGATCTCAACCCGGCGATTGAGGGTCTGGGCTTCGGGGTTGTACTGGCGGTGGACGAGCGGTTCGGTGTCGCCCCGGGCCTCGATGACGAGCACATCAGGGTCGAGTTGGCCCTCGGTGGCGAGGAACTCTGCGATGACCTTGGCCCGGTAATACGAGAGGTCGAGCAGGTCCTCGAACGGGGAGTCCGGGCCCAGGACCTTGCTCGAGGCGTGGCCCCGGATCGCGACCTTGTTGCGTCGACCCTTGAGCAGTTTGGCAACGCGGAGCAGTTCGGACTTGGCCTCGTCGCGGAGCACGGCGGAACCCGGGGCGAAGGTCAGGTGCCCGCCGATCGTGAACATCATCCCTTCCTGCACCTTGGTGACCTTGGTTTGCTTGCCGGAGACGCCTCTGGTGTCGGACTCGCTGACCTTGCTGTTCTCCTGGCTCTTCTGGGCGAGTTCCTCCATGAGCTGGATCATGGAGCGCAGCGGCGGGTGGTCATGACACCGACGCCGCCGGAGTAGCCGAACGCCTCTTTCACGGCGGTGACGACACGCTGGTACTCGTGCTCGCGCTTGAGTTCGCTGAACGCCGCGAGCAGGATGAAGAAGCAGAGGAGCAGCGACATCATGTCGCCGTAGGTCACGACCCACTCGGGCACGCCGCCGGAATCCTTCTTTTGCTTCTTCTTCGGCATTCGTGGGAGCCCGTCGTTCGATCAGGCGGCGGCGCGCTGGTCTTCGTCCTCGGATCCTCGACCGGACGGTGGGAGGAAGGTCTTGAGCTTCTGTTCGACGACGCGCGGGTTGTCACCGGATTGGATCGACATGACACCTTTGATAATGATCGTTTTGACCAGGACCTCTTCTTCGCTACGCAGCGCGAGCTTGTCGGCCAGCGGCAGGAACAGCACGTTCGCGATCACGGCGCCGTACATCGTCGTGAGCAGCGCGGCCGCCATGCCCGCACCGATCGCGGACGGGTCGCTCATGTTCGCGAGCATCGCCACGAGGCCGATCAGCGTTCCGATCATGCCGAATGCCGGCGCGTAGCGACCGGCGGCGTCGAACATGCCCTTGCCGACTCCGTGGCGGGTCATCATGTTCTCGACGTCCGCCTCCATAATCTGCTCAATGAGTTCCGGGTCGGTGCCGTCGACGGCCATCTTGATGCCGACTACGAGAAGGTCGTCGGTCATCTCCGCGGTCATGCCCTCGAGAGCGAGAATGCCGTCACGCCGGGCGATCTCCGCGAAGCCGACGAGCTGCTCGATGAGACTGTTGGGATCTGTCTTGGCGCCCTTGATGACCTTCTGAGCCACCTTGGGGAAGGCGAGCAACGACCCGAGCGGGAACGCGGTGAGCAGTGCGGCGATGCAGCCGCCGACCACGATGACGACCGAGGGGACGTCGACATACGCGCCGAACGAACCGCCCATGACCATGGCGATCAGGAGCAACACGAAGCCGAGGACGATTCCGATTATGGTCGTGATGTCCATGAACACCCTCCCGGTCGCGCCCATCGCGACGGGTTCCTGTGTTCATCTGGATCGACGGGATCGGCGACGGACTTCACGCCACCGGTGCCAACCGGGCCGAGTTCATCCGAAAAAATCGCTACCGAGCGTCCGCGAGACCGCGGAGCAGGCGTCCGTACTCGACCGCGAGGCGGACGACATCGCTGGTCGACTCGCGCACCATGTAGGTGTCGCCGGTCGTGAGCTTGATGAGCGTGTCAGGGGTGGACTCGACCGTCCGGATAAGTTCGGCGTTGAGCACGAAGCGGCTGCCGTCGAGTCGCGTGACCGTGATCATCTGGCGAAACCCCTCCGGGGACGCACTGCGCGTCCCCGGTATGCATCGGCCCGAGAACCGGGTCGCTTCAGTCGGACGGACCGATCAGCGGTTGTTATCGGCCGAGAACCAGGAGCTGGTTCATGAGCTCGTTGGTCGTGGTCACGACTCGCGACGCCGCCGAGTAGCCGGTTGACGTCAGGATCATGTTGATGAATTCCTGCGAGAGGTCGACGTTCGAGAGTTCGAGCGCGCCGCCGATGATGCGTCCCGTGCCGAACTCGAGCGGCTCGGTGATCAACGCGGTGCCGGAGTTCGGGCCGACGGAAAACAGGTTGTTGCCGGAGTCTACGAGGCCCTCGGGGTTCGTGAAGTTCGCGATGGCGAGCTGACCGATGGTTCGAGTGAGGCCGTTGGTGAAACCGCCGGTGATCGTGCCGTTCTCGCCGACCGAGAACGACGAGAGCACGCCGAGGGGCGAGCCGTCCTGAAAGACCGCCGCGAGCGAGGAGCCGCCCCCGGTGTTCGAGAGGGCGGACACCTGATCGGCCTCGCTGTTGAAGCGGAGCGCGATCTGGAGCGGGTCGAGCGCACCGGTTTCGAAGCGGTCGACCTGGATGTTGTACTGACCGGCCGTCGCGAGCTGCCCGAAGTTGTCGAACTGCAGCATGGGCATGTCTTCGGAGCCCGCGGCGAACAGGGTGCCGTTCTCGAGCAGGTTCGACGCGTCGGTGTCGTCGTCGGAGTGCATGTACGGGCGCCAGAACGTGCCGCCCCCGGTCTTGGCCGAGAGGACGAGCGTCAGGTCGACCTGGAGTTCTGTGCCGAGCGAGTCGTACACGATGAACGTGGTGCGGACGGACTCGCCGTCGGCGGACTGCGACTTGATGGGGGAGAACGGTGTGGCGTTCGGGGGCGGACCGGCGGCGGTGCCCTGCTGCACGAAAATGTCGCTGGCATCGATCTCGATGTCGTTGATCGAGCCGGGGTTGCCGACGATGATGATCTCGTCGCC
>CAXAVQ010000317.1:0-3447 GCA_963971985.1 uncultured bacterium | reverse complement strand
ACGGGTCCGACGGTCAGCAGGCCGAAGTTCTCGAACCACGAGTGCTCCGCGACGCCGGCCTTCATGGCCTCGGTCATGCGGTGGTAGGCCTCTGCGACGCGCGATCCGCCGGGGACATGGTTCAGCATCCGCTTGGCCCGGCGCTTCATGCCGCCGTAGAGCGGGTTGATCCGCATCCGGTCGAAGTAGGCCGCCATCGCGCCCTGCGGCTTGCTGATGGACATGCCGTTGTCGTTGAGCACGATCAGGAACTGGCGATTGAGCGTGCCGGCGTTGTTCAAGCCCTCCATCGCGACGCCATTGACGATCGACGCGTCGCCGATGAGCGAGACGACCCGGCGTCCCTCGGCGTTCTTGGCCGGGTCGAAGGCATCTCCGTTCAGCGCGTCGCCACGGGCCATGCCCACGGCGGTCGAGATCGCGGTCCCGGCGTGCCCGACGCTGAACAGGTCGTACGAGGATTCCTTGGGTTCAGGGAACCCGGCCATGCCGTCACGCGTGCGAAGACCGGCGATCATGTTCTGGCGACCGGTCAGCAGCTTGTGCGGGTAGCACTGGTGCCCGACATCGAAGAGCAGGCGGTCGTGCCCAAAATCGAAGACGTAGTGCAGGGCGATCGTCAGTTCGACCACGCCGAGGTTCGGCGCGAGGTGGCCGCCGGACTGGGTGACCTTTCCGATGATCGTGTCGCGGATCTCCTGCGCAAGATCCGGCAGGCGATCGATGGGGAGCGCCTTGAGGTCGGCGGGCGAAGCGATGGTCGGCAGAATGGTCAAGTGCTTGTCCCGTCCTCTGAGGCGTTCGAGATTCGGGTTGGGTGTCCGATTCGAACTTTCAATCTTCCCTGAAACATTGTATCCAGCGCCCCGGCGTGCGTCATCGGCGTGTCGGGAGGCTTATCTGGTCCGAACCGCGAGCGCGTGGCAGATCTCTCGGAGTGGTTCGGCCTCCGGACCGAGCGATTCAAGGGATCGCAACGCCTGATCCTTCAAACGACGCACCTCGTCCCGCGCGGGTTCGATTCCCACCACCCCCGGATAGGTCAGCTTCCCGGCCTCGCGGTCCTTGCCGGTGGCCTTGCCGACGTGCTCAGCGCTTTGCTCCTCGTCGAGCAGGTCGTCCACGATCTGGAACATCAGGCCGACGGCGTCGGCGAAGTCCGTCGCGGCGCGCAGTTCGGCGGACTCGTCCGCGGCCCCGGCGCAGATCGCCCCGATCCGGCACGAGGCCCGGATCAGCGCCCCGGTCTTGCCCCGGTGGATCTGGCGCAGGCGGTCGAGGGGGTCGGCTTGAGCCCACTGGCGATCGCCCTCGCCGCCGAGCGTGTCGAGCACTTGCCCCGCGATCATCTCGGTGCAGGCGTTCGCGAGTTCTCGGACCACGCGATCCGGCTCGCTGCACTCGCGCGCGATCTCGAACGCGAGGCTCATCAGCGCATCGCCGGCCAGGAGGGCCATCGCCTCGCCGAAGCGGATGTGCGTCGTCGCGCGTCCGCGGCGCAAGTCGTCGTCATCGAGCGCCGGCAGATCGTCGTGCACAAGACTGAACGCGTGGATCATCTCGACCGCACCCGCTCCGGGCAAGGCGTCCTCGTCCGATCCACCCAACGCCCGGCTCCACGCCAGCGCCAGCTGCGGCCTCGCACGCTTGCCCGGCCCGAGCAGGGCGTAGCGGACCGCCTCGTCGAGATTCGCCGGCAGGGTGCGCCGGTTGAGGAACGACGCCAGGCACGCGTCAACGGCGTGGCGGATCCGGTCCGCATCGGTCTCGGGCTCGGTCTGCATGCTCGTCATCGCTCGATGGGTCCTTCTAGTCGCTCGGGGCGCGGACGACCGGCCCGGGTAAGAGGATATGGCTGGGTTCGACCGATCACAACGCTCCGATGCAGTCATTCGCCCGCTGGGGGTATCATCCTCGCGTGTCCGATGCGCTCGAACAGATGATCAGCATTTTCAGCCGCGGCGGCTGGGTCATGTGGCCCTTGCTGGTGCTGAGCGTGGTTTCTGTGGCGATTTCGCTCGAACGGTCGGTCTTCTGGCTCCGGCTCCACAACCGTGGGCACCGGGCTCGGATGCAGCGGTTGACCGAACTGCTCCGCTCTGGGCAGACCCGAGCCGCCAAGACCGAGGCAACTCGCGACCGGACGCTGTACGGGGCGGTCGCCTCCGAACTCGTCGATCGCCAGTGGGTGGCCGATGCGGCGACGGTCGAGTTCACCGAGCGGTTCCGCCCCGACTTCGACCGGTTCAACGCGGTGCTGGCCACGATCGTGACGGCTGCTCCGCTGCTGGGCATCCTCGGTACGGTCCTCGGGATCATCCGGTCGTTCGACCTGCTGGGCACCAGCGAAGCGGTCGGGGACATCTCCGGCGTCGCCGCAGGCATCGCCGAAGCGCTGATCACGACCGCCTTCGGGCTCATCGTTGCCCTTGTCTCGCTGTTCCCCTGGATGGTGTTCCGGGCTCAGGCCGATCGGTGCATCGGGCAGATCGAGCGCCTCGTCGCCTCGTCGATCACTGGGCACGCGGACGTGTCCGCACCGACCAAGGTTGAGAAGAGCGGGGCCTGAGGGTCAGTTCGCGGCGGACGCGGTCTCGACCTGGTGCAGCAGGTCGTAGATCTCCTGCGGCTTCTCGGCGTTGTACATCTTCTCGCGGAAGTCCTCGGAGTACATGAGCCGGCTGATCCGCGCGAGCGCCTGGATGTGGTCGCTGGTGCGATCGAGCGGGCTGGCGAGCAGGACGACGAGTTTGACCGGCTTGCCGTCGATAGACGCGAAATCGATGGGCTGAGCCGGCTTGCCGATGGCCATGGTCAGGTCGGTGACGCCCTCGCACTTGCCGTGCGGGATCGCCAGCGCGTGGCCGATTCCCGTGGTCCGGGTGGACTCGCGGGTCCAGACCGCTTCCTTGAGCTGTTCCGGGCTGGTGACCTTGCCGGACTCTGCCAGAACGTCGACGAGCTCATTGATTACGCCGCGCTTGTCGGTGGCCTTGAGGGGCACCGCGATGCAGTCCGGCGACAAAATGTCCAACAGATTCATGGGCTCTCTCGGAAGCAGAAGGTCGGTCAGATCGTCTGGTCGGAAGCGGGCTCCAACCATGTCATCATAGCGGCGCAGTGATGCGGACGCATCCGCACGGGCATCCGTTATCGCAGCAGAACGGCGTACGAGCCGTCGGAATACTCCGTCGCGGGGCGTCCGGGGCCCCCGGAGGGGATCCGCCGGTGCTCGCGTTCGACGTCGAACGAGTGCCATTTGGTCACCCAACGCGCGATCTCCTCGTTCTCACGCGGGTCGAGGCTGCAGGTGGAGTACAGCAGGGCCCCGCCCGGTTTCCCTTGGCCGCGGGCGCGAAGCAGTGGGATCGCGTCGGCGATGATCTGGCGCTGCAGTCCGGTCAGTTCAGCGGTCCGCTGCTCGGACGTGCGGTACTTGGCCTCGAC
>CAXAVQ010000316.1:0-3455 GCA_963971985.1 uncultured bacterium | reverse complement strand
CGCCACAGGGTGGCCCCGCCGGTGGACTCGGTAAGGGCACCGATCATCAGACGAGCCATGACGGTGTCACGGGCATCGAGGGCTTTGCCGAGCGCGAGCTGAACCGGTGTGGAGCCCGCGGCGACCGCGTAATACTGGGCGTCACGACGGTCCGAGGCGTAGGCCGGGTTGTCGTAGCCTTCGGGCTGGTCGAGTTCGCGGCTGAAGTTCGCTTCGAGCCAGACGGCGACCGCGTTCGAGTCGGAGTCGTTCAGCGTCAGGGCCCGCTCGGCGAGTCGCATCGCCATCGCCTCGTGGTAGACCTCTGTATAGATAGCAGTCGGCTGCAGGCCGAGCGAGGGCGAGAAGGACCAGAGGAGCTGGTGCGACTCGCCGGGGAAGCTGGTAAGGCTCGGCGACTCGGTGAGGTAGTCGCTGGCGAGCTCGCGAAACATCCCCGAGACGGGGCGGTTCAGTTCACCGGGGCCCTGGATCCGGCGGATCGCCCGCTCGGCGGCGTTGCGGACCGTCTCAAGGTCGGTGCTGGAGGCGAGGTCCGCGAGGTACGGGATCGCCATGTCGTAGCCGATGGAGCCAAGGATCAGACAGATCTTCTCCTGCACGTTCGGCGACACACCCGGCAGGGCGGCAACGAGCGGCTTCACCGCGTCACGCCCCATATCGATCAGGAGTCGTTGGGCCTCACTCTGGAGCAGCCGATCGCCGTCCTGCATCAGGGGGGCGAGCAGCGACGGGACGGCGTATTCGCCGGCCTGCATCAGGCGACCGCGAGCAAGCTGCTTTGCCCGGGCGTTGCCCGTCAGGAGGGCGATGTTGCGATCGATCTCGTCGATGTCCCGGGATCGCGCGCGCCGGCCCTGCTCGTACAGGTTGTAGAGTTCCGCCGCGACGTCATCGAGTTCCTCGTAGCGGAGAGCCCGGAGGTACGCGGCTTCAAAGCGGGACTCGAGCTGGGCCGAGTCTTCGACGACCCCGAGGAATTCCTCGGGGGTCAGCCCGCGGTCGAGGAGGGCCCGGGCGTTAGCCAGGGCGAGTTCGACGTTCGCGGTGTTGACGAAGAAGTTGAAGTCGTCGAGCAGTTCGGCGTTCGAGGGCGTGCTCTGTGCTGAGGCCGAGGCGCTCATCATCAGGGCCATGCTGAGGGTGGCCGCTCCGGCCAGGCGAGCAACGGTAGAAGACGCGTTCACGAACAGGGCCACAGGCTGCTCCTCATATCGGTGCTGATCTGGTGAGATCCGCCGCCGCCGAGCGACGAACAGAAATCTGGGGTTCGGTCGGGATGTCCGGGGGCACGGGCCGGCCCGGTGGGGTTCATATCCGGCGGGGAAGGCCCGCGAGTTCCGCAATCTACGCGGATTTGCTTTGAAGTGTCAACGAGAGCAGGGAGCGGATCCCCGGGTTAAGCCGCCCAGATTCCGTCCGCTTGCGGTTGGGTGCACGATGCGGTCGGTCGGCGGCGCGTCGCGAAACCACGAGGGAGCGGGTTTCCTGCCCCGCGATGGGCGTAAATTGCGCATCTTCTCATGCCACCGCGTGAAGCGGCCTCCGGGATGGACCGATGAGCAGGTCTGTGCCGGCGAATCTGTGATCGACGGCTCCAGCACCACGCGAGAAGAGAACGGGATCCACAACCATGGGACTGCTCGATAAAGACGTCCTCACAACGGGTGAGGTGGCCAAGATCTGCAACGTCGCTCCGCGCACCGTCAGCAAATGGTTCGATTCGGGCCAGATCAAGGGTTATCGGATCCCCGGTTCCAAGGACCGGCGCATCCCGGTCGCCAGCCTCATCCAGTTCATGAAGGACCACGGCATCCCGATGGACGGGGTGCACTCCGGGAAACCCCGGGTGCTGGTCGTCGACGATGAACGCGAGATCGTGGAGACTCTCCAGCGCGTGCTCGTCGAACAAGCGGGCTACGAGGTCCGCGTCTCGGTGAACGGCTTCGAGGCCGGCTTTGAGTGCGAGCGGTTCCGTCCGCATGTGATCCTGCTCGACCTGCACATCGGGGACAGCGACGCCTCTGCCGTCGCCCGGTTCGTTCGCAACCAGGACGACCTGGCGATCACTCGGGTGGTGGCGATGAGCGGCAAACTCACCGACGGCCAGGCCATGGCGCTGCGTTCGCAGGGCTTCGACGGCTTCCTGAAGAAGCCCTTCCAGGTGCGTCAGGTCATCCAGGAGATTGAACGGGCCAACGCCTTGGTCGCCTAAAAATAGGTGGCGCCGTGACTTAGCGATTGAATACAGCATTGAACCCATGACCGCACGCGTCTTCTTCGGGAGCCCGCGTGCGGTTTTCGCTTGTGGACGATCTTCCTGTCCTCGCACGAGGTCCGGAAACGCCCCATGAACCCGCCGGTATAGTCGGGACCGGGTCACGATCGCGCCCGCGATCGGGCCGTCCGTCTGTTCATCCCGGAGGTCTTCATGCGTTCATCGTCCGTCGTCCGAGCCGTTTCTCTCGCGTCCGTCTGTCTTTTGCTCCCGAGCACGCTTATCGCGGCGTCCGGCAACGTTGATCTCCCCCGCTTCCCGTCGATCAGCCCCGACGGCACAGAGGTGGTGTTCTCGTGGCGCGGAGACCTCTGGAAGGCGGAGTTACCCAAGCGGAATGGCGGCAACGCACAGGGCACGCTCCAGGCGGTGCGCCTCACTTCGCACCCGATGAACGAGCACCGGAGCACGTGGTCTCCCGACGGCCAATCGATCGCCTTCGAGTCGGATCGGGACGGCTACACCAATGTGTTCCTCATGAATCCGAACGGCACGAACATCCGTCAGGTCTCGCAGTCGGATCGCAGCTTCGGGATCAGTGATTTCTCGCACGACGGCCAGCACGTCCTCGGTCACGCCTCGCGCGAGGGCGACGTCTACCGCGCTCTCCGACCGTACAGCGTCTCGATCCACGGCGGAGAGATCACCCGTGTGCACGACGCGTTCGGGAACTTCCCCGCGGTCTCACCCGATGGCAAGCACGTCGCGTTCGAGCGCGGCGGCTCGGACTGGGACCGCCGTCACTACCGGGGACCGGACGCTCGCGATGTCTGGGTCTTTTCCGATCCGGCGAACGGCGGGAGCGGCGAGTTCACGCAGATCACCGAATGGACCGGCAACGACGGCCAACCGGCGTGGGCCGATGCCGACACGATCCTGTTCCTGAGTGATCGCGAACTCGACACGGTCAACCTGTACAGCATCGATCTCGGCCAACCCGACGCTCGGGCGACACGCCTGACAAACTTCGACGGCATCGACGTGCAGTCGTTCTCGGTGTCGGCGGACGGGGAGAAGGCCGTTCTTCACGTCTGGGACACGCTCTACAGCCTCAACCTGTCGCGCAACAACGCGACGCCGGTCGCGCTGAATATCACCGCTCCGGAAGACGAACTGACGAACTACGAGATCAAGCAGATCGGGCTGGAAAGCCTCGCCGCGGCGTTCGCCTACGGGG
>CAXAVQ010000315.1:0-3477 GCA_963971985.1 uncultured bacterium | reverse complement strand
CCTCGCTCTCGTCGATGGATCCACCGCTACCGCACCTCATACCCGTCAGTTCCACCGCAAGCAGGCGTCGCTTCCTGCCAAGGCCGCGAACCGACTGCGAGCCGACATGGTGCTCGCCCATGTACGAGTCAGCCGTCTGCTTACCTCTCCTTTCGTCGCCGACATCCCTCGTCTGCCTCTAGGTTCCCCACTGGATCAACCCGCAGATCGCGCACGCGCTGTGCGCAAGCTCTGGGGCCTTCCCCCCGGCCCGATCGACAACATCGTTGCGCTCCTTGAGCAGCACGGCGTTCCTTGCCTGAGCTGGGACGTGTCGTCCGCTCGCGTGGACGCCATCGCCAGCTGGCCCGACGAAGCGCCCCCGGTCGTACTGCTCGGCTCGCACGCCCCCGGAGATCGCCTGCGCTTCACTGTCGCGCACGAGCTCGGGCACGCTGTCATGCACGAACTCCCGTGCGCGGACTGCGAGCGGGAAGCGGATGAGTTCGCATCGGAGTTCCTGATGCCCAGGGCGGAGATCAAGGATTCGTTGCGCGCAGCAACCCTCCCGAAGCTCGCCGAGCTGAAGCGAGTGTGGGGCACATCTATCGCGGCCCTCGCTCGTCGCGCGAAGGACGTCGGCGCGATCACCGACTCGGCCTATCGCGCGCTCAACATCGAGCTGTCCGCGAGCGGGCTTCGTAAGAATGAGCCGGCGCCGATCCCTCGAGAACGCCCGACGATGATCCGCCAGGCCATAGAGAAGCGCATCGATGCGGGCCACCCCCTGTCCGAGGTCGCCGACCTGGCTCTCATCGAGACTGACGAGCTGAAGACCCAGTACCTGGAGGCAGCATGAGCACCACCGACCCGAACTCCGTCCGCAGCTTCACTCAGCCCGCCCTCGCCCCCGCACGGCCGGCCGCTCGTGAGATCCTGAGTGGCCGTGTTCTCACGATCTCCGGCTGCGATGGTGCCGAGGCGATGTCGCACCACCTGTCCACCGAGTACGAGGGGCTCGTCATCACGGGCGCCGACCGACACGCGAAAATGCGCCGCCTGCGCCGTATCCACGCCGACCTTGTGCTCATGGCCGAGCCCGACTCCCACGCGCACCATGAGTCCACCCCAGGCTCGCTGTGGTTCCTTCCGCCCGAGGACGACGGCCTGCTCCCCGCCCCCACACTCGACGAAGTCCTGGACGCACAGCGGACATCGGGCGCGTCCGTCGTCATGCTGCCTTCTGGGTACATCGACGTCGGGGACACCGACACTCTTCGGGCTATCGTCGACGCCGCTAACGCGATCCCCGACGCGGACGTCGCGTTGCCCCTCTATCTGGCGACCGGCTGGCTGCGCCCTGAGCACAGGGCTTTCCTCGTCGCCGTCATCGGGCTCAGTGTGCACCCCGTCCTCGTGTCGTTCGGCTCATCGAAGAACCCGCTCGACTCGAACCGAAAGCTCGCGCTTCACCGCGACATCCTCGCTACGACGGGCGCGTTCGCATGGCGCACCGATCTCGCAGGTCTGGAGGCGCTCGTTCACGGTGCGCTCGGAGCAGCGATCGGTGCAGGTCCCGGAACGCGTCGGTTCACACCGCCCAAGCACTCCGGCAAGGCCCGCCGCCCGGACGACCCGACGCCGTACGTCCTGATCCCCGGGCACATGCACTGGATGAAGACGCACGCGATGCAAGAGGAGCTGTACGTCAGTGTGGCGGCGCCCACCTGCTCCTGTCGCGAGTGCCACGGCCAGCGCGTCGACCGGTTCAGTGACAAGCAGAAGGATGCGGCAGCACGCCACAACCACGCCATGATCGACTCCTACGTGCAGGAAATCCGCAGCGCTGCCTCGAACGAGCGTCCCGCAATCTGGCACGGCCGCGTCCGCGACGCAGTTGTAGCCCACGAGGCCACAGCTGCGCTGGTCGGGCGACCATGGAATGCGCCCGACGACATCTCGGCGTGGGCCGAAGGCTAGCCCTCGGCGTTGAGGACCTGCAGCACACGCCGCAGGAACCGGCGACGCGTCTCGGCGCCAGCCTCCGCATCCAGCTCCGGCGGCGGCATGACCTCCCGGCGCTGCCCATCATCGACGACAAGGCCGAAGCCGAAGTACGACGCGAGAACGCCCGCCCACTGCTCATCGGCCCGAGATGGCATCGTGAGCACCAGCGTCCGTTGGCAATAGCCGGCGAACTTTGAGACGGCCCGGAGACCACTTTCAAGATTCGGCGCGCAAGTCTCGACACCGATGATCGGGGCTTCCCCGTCGACGTGCTCCACCGTGCACAGCACGTCCACACCTCGGAGCTGGGCGGCGAACGTGCGTACGGCTGTCTCAGGCATTCTGTGTAGACCTCATCTCGGGACGATAGCAGGATCCACCCTCACGCTCGGCCATCCGGTCGAAAGCTTGGTTTGGCGGGCCCAGCCTCATCGGGGTTGTGTGCTCGTCTGATGCGCCGACTTCCCCTTCACGGCCATCCACGCAACCAGCCGATGGCGCCGGCGATCGCGGCGATGACGGTGAAGGCGATGTAGGCCATCGGCTGCAGGCCGCCGGTCGCCTCGGCGCCCAAACTGGCTCTTCACGAATGAGGGTGTAGTGCGGGCCTGAAGCCTCCGGCTTCGAGCAGCGATCTTGCGACATAGTGGGTGAGGTTCCGGAAGCCGAGGGCGGAGCCGCGGAGGTGTTCGAGTCGGCCGTTGATGGCCTCGGTCGGCCCGTTGGACGTGCCGGGGCGGTCGAAGAACGCGAGGATGTCGACGGCGCGCTGTTTCATGGTGCGGCCGAGCTTGCGGATCTCGATGAGCGCGGCGGGAACCCCGCTCGTGATCGCGGTGATCACGGCCTGCATGATGACTTTGGCCTTCTTCTTGTCGGGTTCGCGGTAGGCGGCGACGATGCGCTGGTAGATGCCCCAGGTCGCTTCGACCTCGACGTGCTCCTCACTCGCGAACACCGTGTCCAGTCGAACGCGCTGCCGGTCGGTGAGCAGGTCCGCGCCGGTGTGGAGGGTGCGGCGGGCTTTGTATAGAGGGTCGTTCTTCATCCCGCGGCGCCCGAACAGGTCCTGCTGAACGCGCCTGCGGCACTGGTCCAACGCGTCGCCGGCGAGGCGGACGACATGGAACGGATCCATGACCGGGACGGCGTCGGGGAGTTCTTCGGCGGCGGCGGTCTTGAAGCGGGTGGTGGCTGCTTGTTCCGCGTGGAGATGGCGGTTCCACGGACAACTGACAACTTGCGGCGGTTGCGCCGTGTCTCAGGGACGTTTTCGATTCAGCCTCTCACCCGCTGTGCGGCTCCAGGTCCACGCAGAAGTACCCCACCACTTTGACTTTGCAGGTAGCACCTGGCATTTGTGCTGTTGGCGTGGGCGGCCTTGATTTTCGAGGACGTCAGATGAGGCCTTCGCGTGTCCGTTCGGGGGCCCGGACATCTAGGTGTGATGTCCAGGCAGGTTGTTTTCGATTCTGCTGATGGGCGGGGCTC
>CAXAVQ010000314.1:0-3478 GCA_963971985.1 uncultured bacterium | reverse complement strand
CGATGAACCGCTCGTGCGTGCCGAGCGGGGCGCGGTGGATGCAGTACGGCGTCTTCTCCTCGCCGTCGCTGTCGGTGTAGACGAGACCGAACCGCTTGGGCACCGCAAAGTCGAGCTGGTTCGTCGTCGCGGTGAACTCGCGTCCGGTGACGGTGCGGAATTCGTAGTCCACCTTCGGGCCGTAGAACGCCGCCTCGCCGCGCTCCATGGGGAAAAACAGCCCGAGTTCCTCAAGAGCCTCCTGCACGACCTTCTCGGTGAACGCCCAGCCCTCGGGGTCGTCGACGAACTTGTCGGCCTTCTTGGGGTCGTCGGGGTCCCACTGGCTCAGGCGCAGGTAGTAGTCCTCGAAGCCGAACAGGTCGTAGTAGGTCTTGTGCAGGTCCATGACGGCCTTGAACTCGTCCTTGAGCTGGTCGGGCGTGACGTAGATGTGCGCATCGTTCATGCACATGCCGCGCACGCGGGTCAGACCCTGCAGCGCGCCGGCCCGCTCAAAGCGGTAGCACCGGCCGTACTCGCTGATCCGAAGCGGCAGGTCGCGGTACGAGTGCTTCTGCGCCTTGTAGATCATGTGGTGGTGCGGGCAGTTCATCGGCTTGAGGTAGTACCGCTCGGTCGGGTTCTCCTCCGCGCCATGCCCCCCACCATCAGGGCCTTCCTCGTACAACTCCATCGGCGGGAACATCGAGTGCTTGTAGAGCGGCAGGTGGCCCGAGGTGTAGTACAGCCCCTCGCGGGTGATCTCGGGCGTGGACACCTTGTGGTACCCCGCGGCGAACTCCATTTCGTAGGCGAGTTTTTCCAGTTCGTGCCGAATCGCCGCGCCGTTGGGCAGCCACAGCGGCAGGCCCTTGCCGACCTCATCGGCGATCGAGTAAATGCCGAGCTTCTGCCCGAGGATGCGGTGGTCGTTCTTCTTGGCTTCCTCAACGGCCTGGGCGTGCGCCTTCAGTTCTTCCTTGGTCGGGAAGGCGTAGGCGTAGATGCGCGTGAGCTGGACATTCTTCTCGTCGCCGCGCCAGTACGCACCGGCCAGCGAGTGCAGTTTGAAGCAGTCCGGGCGCAGGTTCTTGGTGTTCTCCACGTGCGGCCCCTCGCACATGTCCACGAACGGGCCGTTGGTGTAGAACCCGATGGTCTCGAAGCCCTTTTTGTCGTGCAGTTCCCTGCAGTATTCGACCTTGTGCGGCTCGCCCATGGCTTCGAGACGCGCGACCGCCTCAGCGACCGGCAGTTTTTCCTGCACGAACGGCTGATCCTCGCGACAGATCTTCTGCATCTTCTTCTGGATCTCCTTCAGGTCGTCGTCGGTCAGCACGACGCCTTCGGGGAACAGAAAGTCGTAGTAGAACCCGTCGTCGATGGGCGGGCCGAAGCCCAGCTTCACGCCGGGGTACAGCTCCTGCACCGCCTGCGCCATGACGTGCGCCAGCGAGTGGCGGAGTTTGTAGAGATCCGAATTCTTATCGACGGTGCGTTCGATGACCGGCATCGCGGTTCCTTTCCTCACCGGCTCACGTGACGCTGCCGGTGACGGATGGCGGCCGGGTTCTCTGTCCGCGGCCGCAATTGGGTTGGAAGGCGGGTGCAGCGACACACCCGCAGAACGTGATCCTACCCGGTGTCCCTGATCGATGCCCGACGAGGGTGACCGACACGCCCCGGGGGCTACACTTGCCCGTGCGCGTCAGTTACCACGATGACTATGTGATCCCGCTCCCCCCGCGTCACTCGTTCCCGATGCCGAAGTTCTCCGCGCTGCGGGACCTGCTGGTGGACGAGGCGATCATCGCCCCCGGCGATATCGTCGCTCCAGAGGAAGCCAACTGGGACCTGCTCGGGCTCGTCCACACGAAGGACTACCTCGAATCACTGCGCTGCGGGTCGATGGCCATGTCGGCGGTTCGCCGGATGGGCTTTCCCTGGACGCAGTCGTTGGTCCGGCGGTCCCGTTTGGCGGTCCAGGGCACGGTCAACGCCTCCCGTATGGCCCTCGAAGACGGCATCTCCGGCAACCTCGCCGGCGGCACGCACCACGCCATGCCCGACCACGCCCAGGGCTTCTGCGTGCTCAACGATACCGCCATCGCGATCCGGTTCCTGCAGGAATCTGGCCTGATCCGGCGGGCACTCGTGATCGACCTCGATGTCCACCAGGGCAACGGCACCGCGAAGATTTTCGAGCACGATCCGAGCGTGTACACCTTTTCCGTGTACGGCGAGAAGAACTTCCCGCTGCGCAAAGAGCGCTCGACCCGCGATGTGCCGCTCCCGGACCACATGGCTGATGAGGACTACCTGCGGGTTATCGATACCCACCTGCCGTCGGCACTGAACGAGTCCGAGCCCGACATCGTGTTCTACGTACAGGGCGTGGACATCGTGAAGGACGACAAGTTCGGTCGCCTGAATGTCAGCCGCGAGTGCCTGCGGGCCCGGGACGAGTGCGTGCTCAGAGCGGTCAGTGAGCGAGGCCTCCCGCTCGTGCTGCTGCTCGGCGGCGGGTACGCACCCACACCCCAGCGGACCGCGGATCTGCACGCCGAGATGCACCGGACCGCCGCCTCGCTCGGACTGATCTCCTCGCAGCAGACCGCGTCCTGAACCGCCCGATCGGGTAGAACACCCGCGTGGCCCTCGACGGGAGCGCGTGTGCGACTGACCGATCTGACAGACCAGCAGCTCGTCGACCGGGCCAATGCCGGCGAAGCTGCGGCGTTCGACACGCTCTACCAGCGCTATAAGGACTGGGCCTTCCGGCTCGCGCTTCGGGAAACCGGACGTGACGAGGGCCTCGCCGCCGACGCGGTGCAGGACTCGTTCCTCTACCTGCTCAAGAAGTTCCCCGGCTTCGAACTGCAGGCCAAACTCACGACGTTTCTCTACCCCGTCGTCAAGCACAACGCCCAGAGCGCGGACCGCAAACGCCGTCGCAAGACGCCGAGCGGTCCGGAGGCCGACGCCCCCGATGAGGCCGGATCCGACCGCGAGCACGACGGGCTCGACGGCCTCCGAGCGGTCCTGAACACCCTCCCCGACCACCAGCGCGAGGTCGTCTTCATGCGCTTCCTCGACGACATGTCGCTCAGTGAGATCGCTCTCGCGCTGGGCATCCCGCTCGGGACCGTGAAATCCCGCCTGCACCACGCGATCGGCACGCTCCGGGAGGAGCCGGCCTGTCGTAGATACTTCGAAATCGAGCCGTGAACCCCGTTCTCAGGCCAATGAACCGCGATTTGCAGAATTTTTCGCCGGGCGCGAACCCTCGGGTGCCCCGCATGCCTTCACAAGAGAGCAGACCATGACCACCCCTCCCGAACAACCCGATCCGAAACGACCGGCCAGCCCCGACGAGAGCCTCCCCGGCCCGCTCGAGGCGGACCTGCGTCGGGCGATGCGTCCGGACGAGGTCGATCTGCCCAGCCGCGTCGACGAACGGGTGCTCAGCGCCTCGGCGGAACACTTCGCCGCGTTC
>CAXAVQ010000313.1:0-3505 GCA_963971985.1 uncultured bacterium | reverse complement strand
CCGGATCATGGAGGCGTTCGACCGCAAGGGAGTGTCGTTCGTCTCGGTGACCCAGCAGTTTAACACGACGAGCTCGATGGGCCGTCTGACGCTGAACATCCTTCTTTCGTTCGCGCAGTTCGAGCGGGAGATCATCGGCGAACGGATCCGGGACAAGATCGCGGCCCAGAAGCGCAAGGGCAAGTGGGCCGGCGGCGTGCCGGTGCTGGGCTACGACGTGGACCGTTCCGGCCCCAGCCCGCGGCTGGTGGTGAACGCCCGGGAGGCGGTGCGGGTCCGTGCTCTGTTCGATCTGTACCTTGAGAAGCAGTCGCTGTTGCCGGTAGTCCGCGAGCTGCGGCACCGCGAGTGGACCAACAAGAAGCGGGTCACGAAGAAGACAGGCAAGGTCATCGGCGGGAAGCCGTTCAATAAGGCCACGCTGCACAATCACCTCATAAACCCGGTCTACGTCGGGAAGATCACCCACAAGGGCGAGATCTACGACGGCGTGCACGAGGCCATCGTGGACCCGGAGATCTTCGAGCGGGTCCAGAAGCTGCTGCGCTACAACGGGCGGACCGGCGGTTTCGAGGTCCGCAACAAGTACGGTGCCCTGCTGCGCGGTCTGATCACCTGCAAGGCGTGCGGGTATGCCATGACGCACACATTCACGAAGGACAAGAAGGGCGGGCCGCGGTTCTACCGCTACTACCGGTGTACGCACGCCATCAAGAACGGGGCATCCGAGTGCCCGTCGCGGACCCTGCCGGCGGCGGAGATCGAGCGGGTGGTGGTCGACGAGATCCGCGAGTTGGGCTCCGACCGAGCCTTGCTCAAGCAGGTGCTGGCCGACGCCCACGCCACGATCGCCGAGGAGCGCGAGGGTCTCGTCACGGAGCGTGCCGATCTGAAGCGGACGCTGGACCGTTGCCACCGCGAACTCCAAACGCTCGCGGCCGGAGGGCTCGCGGATACAGATGTCTCCCAACGGATCGCAGAACTGCATGAGCAGATCACTGCCGGGGACAAGCGGCTGCCCGAGGTCGAGAAGCGGATCGGCGAACTGGACGCAGAGACCATCACCCAAGCGCAGGCCGAGACGGGATTCAGGGACTTCGACCCGGTGTGGGAGAACCTGATCCCGCGAGAACAGGCCCGGCTCATCCGGCTGCTGGTCTCGGCGGTGGAGTACGACGCCGTGAAATCGAGCGTGAGCGTGACCTTCCGCCCAACGAGTATCCGGGCCTTCCTCGACCGCATCAAGGAGGACGCGGCATGACCACCGTCACCCGGCCCATCCACTTCCGCGTCCGCCAGACCCGGCGGCTGATCGTCACCGAGCCCGCTCCGCCCGCTCCGCCGGGGCGGGTCCCCCGAGTCGCCCGCCTGATGGCCCTGGCGATCAAGTTCGACAAGATGCTGCAGGACGGGGTGGTGGGCAGCCAAACCGACTTGGCGGCCTTGGCCCGGGTGACCCAGCCGCGGATGACGCAGATCATGAACCTGCTGCATCTTGCGCCGGACATTCAGGAGGAGATCTTGTTCTTGCCGCCGGTGACGGAGGGGCGGGATCCGGTGACGGAGAGGGAGCTGCGGGAGCTTGTAACCACCGCGGCTTGGTCGAGGCAGCGGCGACAATGGGCCATGCTCAAGCGGTCGCCCTGAAAACTCTAACTTTGTTCGTTGAGCCACTGCCGGCCCGCCTCGGTGATTTCCCAAACACCCCGCGGGGAGTCGCGTTTCAAGAAGCCCTGGTTGACCATTGAGTTCCTCGCCCATTGGGCGGCGTTCCGCCAGCGTGGGTTGTCCGGGCCTGAAGCGAGTGGCTCGAAGTCTACCTTCTTCAGTTGTGGCTTCATGATCTCACCGACGCGCTCGAGAATATCGGAGGCCTTTGCCGAACCACCCATTTCGGACAAGACCCGCAGGATCGGGACACGGTATTGGCTCTCGGGGGTGCGCATGCCCTTCCGAAGGCGGCCTAAGTTGGTGCGCTCGGCCTTGGTCTCTTCGTCCTCCTGGCTTTCCGCGACGGCAGCGAGGGACTCCCATTCGGCCCGGAGTGTCGCGAGCTTGTCGCGGAAGGCCGTCAGCAGACCCGCGCGTTCAAGGGCTTCTTTGGCGCGCTCGTAGTCGCGGGCTTCGAATCCCCTTGATCCAACGCTGTTGACAAAGTCGATCTCGGCCTCGACTTCTTCGAGCAAGATCTCGAAGGCCGACGAGACATCTTGAGGGTTGTTCTCGATCATGCTGGTCCTTATGAGTTACAGAACTCGATGCTCCGATTCCGACCGCGGTAGGGCTTGCGGATGATTCAATCGGCCTGCCAGATCTTGGAAACTGTATCGGATGACACAGACCGTGCGCCTGCGGCGATCAGGTGATGGTTCGCCGGATCATCGAGCGTCCAGACGGGCTTGCGGCCCTTGGTTAGAAGGTCCGTGGCGAGACGGTCGAGCTTGCCCCCCGGGCTGGCATGGAGGATGAGGACGGCGTCGGAGATTGCAGCGACGAAGCGGTTGCGATGCTCGGCGAGGGCGGTTGTGGGACGGCGGGG
Organism: uncultured bacterium; assembly: GCA_963971985.1. Lineage (GTDB taxonomy): Bacteria > Planctomycetota > Phycisphaerae > Phycisphaerales > UBA1924 > JANSXG01. The sequence continues at coordinate 966 of CAXAVQ010000313.1, read as the reverse complement.
CGCACTGCCAAGCCGAACGGTGTGCTGTTGCGACTCGAATTCTTCATCGATCGCGGATCGAATCGTCAGGCGGTTGGCCGCGATGGCCGCCTTCCACTCCGCCGGGATGCGCATGCCGACGGCCGATCGAGCCGGGCAGACAATCAGAGGCATTTGCGCTTTGAGCAAGAACTTGAGGCACTCACGTTCCACGGGAGACTGGAAGCCGCTGACGAGCGTCGGCGGTGCCTCACATAGAGCGATAACCAAGTCCATCGACTGAACGATCGTCGTTCCTGGGACTCGCGAGGATGCGAGCACACCGAGTATGAGGTGTAAAGTAATCAGAGCACCTCCCGGCTCAAATCCCTTCTCATTCCCGATCCCCATCGAAGTCGGTTCGCACCATTTGCACATACAGCAGTTCCAAGTCCTCAGTCGCTGCGTCGAGGCCCATTGCGCGGAGTAGCACTTCGTCCGCTAGGTCTGTGACGGAGCGGCACTGAGCCAGGTTGTAGTTGCCGACCTTCTTCCCTGCGTTGAGCTTGAAGGAGACAGCGGCCTCCATGGCCCGTTGAAGTGGTTCACCCATCACAACCAGCCCCGTCTCAATGTCCGCGGGCAGAGCGCCCAAATCGAGGGGGAAGTCAGCGAAGACCCATCGCGGCACATTTAGATCATCGCCCATTATGCACCAAAACAAGAACGCGGCCTTCGTATTCAAGGCAACAAACGCGAGATCTCTTGAGTCGAGTGATTCAAAATAGAGTTCGCCGAAGTTGGTCTTCGTTGTGAGCTGGCCCGTTTCGTCAAATGACGGTGGCAACTGCCGACAGCAGCACAACCAGTTATAAGCAGTCTTCTTCCAGTACAGTACATGCTTCGTCGGACGACTTGACAACGAGTCTCGAATTCCTTTCCGGTGCGCGCGGATGTGCGATTCGAATGCCTGAGCCAAGCGAGTGGTATTCACCTTCGGCACGATCC
>CAXAVQ010000312.1:0-3508 GCA_963971985.1 uncultured bacterium | reverse complement strand
CGTTCACCAATGGCGGGTTCCACGAACTCGCCCGGCTCGCCTACATGGGACGCCCGGTCCCGACGCCGGGCGAATTCGAAGGCTTCGAGCCCTGGCAACTGCCGACGGACACCGCGGCTCGATCGCTCGCGACGCTCGGTCCGGAACGTGACGAGACCACCCAGCGTCTCCTGACCGCTCTGACGAGGAGTTACGAGCAGACCCTCGACTGCCCGGAGTTGTGCACGCTCCGCTCGCCGGAGGACGTCCTCGACAGCCACCGGTCGGTCCGCCGGTTCGATCCCCGATGGTGGTGGCTGATCGAGCTGGACGGCGAGCCCGAGGGGGCGATGCTGTTTACCGCTTGCCCGGACTCGGGCGGGGTGGAGTTGGTGTACCTGGGCATCTCGCCTCGGCTGCGTGGGCGTGGTCTCGGTCGTGTGCTGATGCGCAGCGGGATGCGGGAACTCGCCTTCGGGCTGACGAAGAGTCGCGCTCGCGAGCGTGCGCGCCTGACGTGCGCGGTTGACCTGCACAACGAGCCGGCGCGTCGCCTGTATCGGGGGCTCGGCTTCCAGATGACTGCCGAGCGCGTCGCGATGGTGCGTGCGATCGGCACACGCTGATGATCGTCGGGCGTTCGGGTGAGACCGCGAAAATACTCTGTATTTTTCGAAGTTTTGTCGGTGTTCCGGAAACTATCCACCGATTGTGCAGCAATCCACCGCTGGGCGTGCGCCCTCGAACACAAACGATTTCTGCTTTGATTTCCTGAGGTTTTCGCTCGGCGCGCAAAAAGTCGAAACATTCCCCCTTGTGCTGCTTCAAGCCTTCGCTACTTTGTGCGGACCGGCCACTGACGGCCGACAGACCGAACCGCTGATCGACGCATCTGTGCACGCGTCCATGTACGGCGGCCCGGCTGACCTGTGCTCCTCCTCGAACATGCCAATTCTGGCAGGATCAGGGATCGCGCGTGGATTCCGCGCGATGGTTGTGCACTCCGGTCACTCGGTCTGAACGGGAACGGACTCGCGGCAATTCGACCGACCTTCTGCGCGGATCACCGGACCACCCGGACTCCGCAACGCGAGGTGGAACCGTGACCATCGATCGTGCCCCTGTTTCAACCCCTCATCCAGGCTCTCATGCGACGAAGCTGGTGAACCGTTTGATCGGGCAGATCGGGGAAGATCGGTACGCAAGGTTCTTTGACGGTTCGGTTGACATCGAATCAACCGACGAGGCCATGGTGCTCCGCGTCGGGAGTGCGTTCCAGTCCGAACTGCTGCAGCGCCGTTTCGCTTCCGAGGTGGAGCGTGCAGCCGTCGCGGTCCGCGGCGAGGCGGCGAAGGTTCAGTGGACGGTCTGTCGCGACAAACGGCAATCCACCGAGGCCGCAGGCCCCAAAGCGCTCCACAACGATCCCACCGTGGCCCCCGCGCCGGCCCCCAAACGCGCGTCGGCAACCCGTCGGCACAATCAGTCGCGCTACTCACTCGACACGCTCGTCGTCGGGCGCACCAACCGCATGGCGGTCAACGCGGCCCTCGAACTGGCGGCGCAGAAGCAGGTCGCCGGTATCTCCGCGCTGTTCGTGCACGGTCCCTGCGGCGTGGGCAAGACCCACCTGCTCCAGGGCGTCGCCGATCGCTTCCGTCGTGAGTGCCCCGGCGCGAGGGTGCGCTACGTCACCGGCGAGTCGTTCGCCAACGAGTTCATCGCCGCGGTCCAGTCGCGTTCCCTGGAAGCGTTCCGCAAGCGGTACCGGGGCGTGGATCTGCTGTGCATCGATGATGTCCACTTCGTCGCCGGGAAGAAGGCGACCGAGTCGGAACTCCTCCACACCATCGATGCGCTCGATCTCGACGGCGCCCGCGTGATGCTCGCCTCGGACGAGCACCCCAAGCGGATCGAGCGGCTGAGTCACCGGTTCGTGTCGCGCTGCGTGTCGGGCATGGTCGTGCAGATCGAGCCGCCGGATCAGGAGTTGCGTTCCCAACTCGCCTCCCGTATCGCGGCGCGGCGCGGGCTGCTGCTCGAGCCCGGCACCGCCGACGCGATCGCCGGGGCGTGCCACGCGTCGGCCCGCGAGGTCGAGGGGGCGGTGCTCCGGGTCGAGGCGTACCAGAAACTCCTGGGCGGCCCGGCCTCGGGCGCTCCGATCAACGCGACATTGGTGCGGCGGGTCCTCGGCGATGGGAACTCGACGCCGAGCCGTCGGCCGCTCCGCGTCAACCTGATCGTCGATGTTGTCTGCGAGAAACTGGGCGTTGAACCGAACGATGTTCTCGGATCCGGTCGGCACCGGCTGGTGGTGTTCGCTCGTTCCTTGTGTGCTCTGCTCGCGCGGAACCTGACGACCCGGTCCTTTCCGGAGATCGCGCGGGACCTCAACCGGCGCAACCACTCGACGATCGTCACGGCGGCGCAGCGGACCCAGAAAATGATCGACGCCGGCGAGTCCCGCGATGCCGGCGGCGTCCTCGGCGAACTCCGGGTCAGCGAGCTGCACGCGATGCTCAAGGACGAGATCCTTCGTCGGGCCAGCGCCGCCTGACCCTCGGTCCTCCGGGGCGGGTATCCTGAGGGAGTGCGACCGTAACGGTCGGTCGCTCCCGAACGAACGATTCGACGGATGCCCGCCATGGATGATGTCCCGCTGTCCAAACCCGATATCACCGATCGCGAGATCGAACTGGTCACGCAGGTGCTCCGCTCGGACCGGCTCTCGATCGGGCCTATGGTCGAGCAGTTCGAGCATCTCCTGGCATCGCGCTGCAACCGGGGGCACGGCGTGGCCTGCTCCAGCGGTACGGCGGGGCTGCATATGTCGCTGATCGCCGCGGGCGTCGGCCCGGGCGACGAGGTCGTCACGACCCCGTTCAGCTTCATCGCCCCGGCCAACGCGATTCTGTACGTCGGTGCGAAGCCGGTCTTCGCCGAGATCTGCCCGAAGTCACTGAACATGGACCCGGCCAAGGTCGAGGCGGCCATCACGCCGAAGACCAAGGCGATCATCGCGGTCGAGAACTTCGGCAACCCGCAGCACATGGACGAGTACCGCAAGATCGCCGATCGCAACGAGATCAAACTGATCGAAGACTGCTGCGAGGCGATCGGCGGGCGTTACCAGGGACGGGCGATCGGGGACTTCGGTCACTACGCCGTCTTCGGGTTCTACCCGAACAAGCAGATCACCACCGGTGAGGGCGGCATGGTCCTCACCAACGACGATCGCGGCGCGGAAGTCCTTCGCTCGCTGCGGAACCAGGGGCGCGCGACACCGGGGACCTCGGGGCTTGGGAACTGGATGCAGTTCGAGCGCCTGGGCTACAACTACCGGATGAGCGAGATCCAGGCGGCGCTCGGCGTTGCGCAACTGGAGCGCCTCGACGAGATCCTCGAAGCGCGTCGGGGCGTCGCGAACCGGTACATCGAGCGGTTCATGGGCCTGTCCGATGTCGTGCTCCCGAACATCAGCGACGAAACCACGATGAGCTGGTTCGTGTTCGTGCTCCGCCTGAAC